>JASJCJ010000229.1 GCA_030066045.1 Calothrix sp. MO_167.B12 | reverse complement strand
TGGCTGCCGATTGGTGGGCACCTCAAACCCCCACCACATCGGTGGAGGAGTGCGTCTCCCCCTCTCCGCGGAGGAGTGCATCTCTTCCTGACTCCCCAGCCACAAGCCTTCACTGTTCCCTATTAAGAGTTAAGAGTTGCCTTTAAACAATGATTTAGGATTGTGTAAGCTTACTCCTATCAATAATCAATATCAGCACATAAGAATAACATAAATATTCAAATAGGTTATATGTAATTGAATACACGTAACAAATTAACCATTGTTTTGGATATTACTGTTTTTTATTAACTGTTTTTTATTAAATTTACCAAACTTGAAGGCTTATTTGATAAATAGATTCTTGATATAAATTGAATGCCATAGCTATTGTAATTGCATCAATAATCTTGGGAATCCAATCTGCAAAATAGCTTCAAAAGCTTATAGCACAGGAGTTATCATACAAACAGTATTTTAAATGCATATTAGGGGTAGTTTATGAAATATTATTAATAAATAAACCTCCTAACACCTGATATTTGAAGAGATAATACTTAACAAACAAAACATTTTTCAACAAATATTTAGGAATTAAGTCATATTTCTCAATAAAAATTATTAGCTGTAGCAACTATGCTTATGGTAATTATATTTTTAGGCTTTTAAACTATAAATAAAGCTAATATATAGGATTAGCCCCCAATATATTCTCAAACTGTTTAAGTAATTAAGTAATAAGGAGTTAACATATGCCATTAACGAAAAAATGCATTGCTGAATTTATGGGAACCTTTTGGTTGGTTCTAGGGGGATGTGGTAGTGCGGTATTTGCTGCGGTTTTTCTACCCAAGGATGATAGTCCCTTTTCTTTAGGATTGGGATTTCTGGGTGTATCCCTAGCTTTTGGACTCACCGTTCTGACAATGGCTTATGCAATTGGTCATATATCTGGTTGTCACCTCAATCCCGCAGTTTCCTTTGGTTTGTGGGCAGGTAAGCGTTTTTCTGGCTCGGAATTACTGCCTTACATAATTTCTCAGGTTTTAGGAGCCATTGTTGCAGGTGCAGTTATTTTCCTGATTGCCAGTGGTAAATCCGGTGGGGTTGATCTTACAGGCTCTAACCCCTTAGCTACCAATGGTTTTGGTGACCATTCTCCGGGTGGGTATAACCTATTAGCTTGTTTTATTGCTGAGGTTGTGATGACCTTTATGTTCCTCATGGTAATTTTAGGAGCAACTGATAGCCGTGCACCTCAAGGTTTTGCTCCAGCAGCTATTGGTTTGTGTTTGACTCTAATTCACTTAATTAGTATTCCCATCACCAATACATCTGTAAACCCTGCTCGCAGCACTGGGGTAGCAGTATTTGCAGGTACAGAACTAGTTAGTCAACTCTGGTTGTTCTGGGTTGCTCCGATTCTGGGTGCAATTCTCGCAGGTTGGTTATACAATGGTTTATTTGCTGAATCTCGTCCCGAAAGATTAACAGCGGAAGAAATGCAAAGTGTTCGTTAATTAACACCTAAAAATATTTGGGAGCATGGTAGCCCCGAAACCGCTATGTCAAGAAATTAGATGAATTGATGTAGCGGTGTTATTTATATCGGGGTGGAAATGTGACACGGGCAGATTTATCTGCCGTGAAATGATATAATTTTTATCGGCTTTAAGCCAAAAAGAAATTGCCCATAAGTCCACGGTTAAAAGTACTGGGATATTGATTGGGTAAAGTATCACCAAAGTCTCTATACAGGGTTTATTCCAAGGACGGAGCCGTTCTAAATGGAGGTATAAAGACGTTGATTTAAACCGCGAAACGAGTAAGCAAGTCTGAAAGTCCGAATCCTGGTTGTCGGTAGAGCGGTTCTCCTAAGAGCTAGAAAAGTATAGCCAGATAGCTGTTCTATGCATATAGAACCGGGCGACAAGCTATATCCAACTTAAGCGCTAGAACCCGTGTCTATTTATAGCGCGGAGTGGCTCAGTTTCCTGGCTACAAGTCATCAGATAAGTAGGTAGGCGTAATTAGAAAATGTATGACTTAACCTCACAGGCGGGGTGCTAAGGAGAGGGGCACCATCAGGCAGAGTAAGTTTTTATACTTAGTTTGACCCAGCTACTTACCTACAATAAATATATTTCATCAAAAATAGAGACATTGCGTTGCAGTGTCTCTTTGTGTATTTTTTGACACTCTCCGGGCTAAAGCCAGGTCGATTCTTAAGGCATCACTGCCTTAATATCCTGATATATCAGGTTCCCAGGCTCAACACGTTTGCCACAAGGGCGTGCTGATATCTCCTCGGTGGTTCTTTCGGGCGTAAACTTTCCCCCAGTCCGGGGGTAGGTTTTTAAATCTTGTACTGATTAACCAATCATAACATATTTAATGACAAAATCACTCAAGCCTAAAGGCTTGATAGCAGCTTTCATCCCCGACGTAAACGACCCTCAAACTACAAATCTTCTTGGATTTGTAGTTTTCATTTCGGGGTTTTCAGCTAGCGGTCCTTATAAGTGCTAGTCGAGGTTCAAAACCACCGAAGATAAGGGTCAAAGAACTAGTGGCCTGTCTCATTATTTTGATAATTTATTGTAGTGCGGGCATCTTGCCCGCTTTTTGTCAGCAGGGAGCGAGACGCTCCCACTACAATTGTTTTACCTCTGATAACTAATGTGGTGGAACATTGCTACGTCTCTAACAACCAATTTTTAGGTAAATGAGGGGTCATAACCACTATTCGCCAATGACATCCTTAAAGAAGTCGGGGATCTAAACGCGATTCGTAAAAATTAATGCAATGAACTACTAGCAGTATTTGACACTCTCCTGCCTAAAGGCGGTGAAAAAGTTTGATTGGAACAGCCTTCTTGTACTGGCTAACCTAAATTACATATAAACCATGTTGACATATAGCGATCGCATATCTCTTGATTAGTTGATTCAATAAATCAGGATTTGCCAATGTTGCATCGACAATAAAAATTGTTATATTAATTTACATAAGGTAATTGATTTTAGTAAACACTTTCTATTTGGAGTGCCAATCATGCAAAATACAGCAAATGTTACCACTGAAGTGAAAGGCGATCGCAATGCTTGGCGCTGGGGCTTTACCCCCCAAGCAGAAATTTGGAATGGTCGTCTAGCAATGATCGGTTTTTTAGCAGCAACTTTAATTGAACTGTTCTTTGATGAAGGATTTCTGCATTTCTGGGGTGTTTTATAGTGCTACGCGCTAGGGAACTCTTAACAGGGAACATACCCTAAATGCGTAGGGCTATGTAGAAAGCAAAGGCGCGAATCCAATAAATACCTTGCAATAAATACTGAAAATCTGGGAGAGCAATTTTTGCCTCCCAGTATTTTTTCTGAGGACTGTATGGGAGAGTTGTACTATAATTTCCTTAGTCTTAATAAAGATATGGGACTTGTGCATCGGGTATGTATAGCTCTCAACAAAAATAGGCAAAAGAATAAAATTCTCCTTTTGCCTAATTATGCTGACTATTTCGTAAAATTGAGTGAAACCAATTATTTAGCGAATATACTCCTTTAATACGCTGTTACGGTTGGGGTGACGTAACTTACGCAGTGCTTTGGCTTCAATTTGGCGAATACGTTCGCGGGTGACATTGAAAATTTGTCCGATTTCTTCCAAAGTCTTCATGCGACCATCATCCAAGCCATAGCGTAATCTCAATACATCCCGTTCACGGGGGCTGAGGCTATCAAGCACCTTCTCTAAATCTTCTCTTAACAGATTCTTAGAAACTTGGTCTTCTGGAGTTTCACCATCGGATTCAATAAAATCACCCAAACGGGAATCTTCTTCTTTACCAATGGGTGTTTCTAAGGAAATAGGTAATTGAGCAGACTTAGCAATGAACCGTAGCTTCTCAATGGTCATTTCCATGCGAGTAGCAATTTCTTCCTCAGTAGGTTTGCGACCCATTTCTTGAGAAAGTAGCTTGGTGGTTTTCTTAATCCGGGATATGGTTTCGTAAAGGTGAACTGGCAGCCGGATAGTACGAGATTGATCTGCGATCGCTCGGGTAATTGCCTGACGAATCCACCATGTAGCATAGGTGGAAAACTTATAGCCTTTTTCGTGATCAAACTTTTCCGCAGCACGAATTAAGCCCAGGCTACCCTCTTGAATCAAGTCTTGGAAAGATAAGCCCCGATTCATGTATTTCTTGGCAATTGATACTACAAGGCGCAGGTTTGACTGTACCATTTTATCTTTTGCCCTGCGACCCACATGGAGGCGATAGCGAAACTGTGGCAGAGGAATTTGTACTGCTTCTGCCCATTCGCTGTATTTTGGTTCCCGTGATAATTGATCGTATAACCGATCGCGCACTCGCTCCATTTCTAGTAAATCAGCAATCTTTCTTGCCAATTCAATTTCTTCATCAGCTCGCAATAAGCGAATGCGACCAATTTCTTGTAAATAAAGACGAATCGAGTCTTCAGTGTAATGCTTTTTCTTCGCTTGCGAACGACGACGCGATTTGGCGGCTTTCCCAGACTTTGCGTCGTCCTCATCAGACTGAGGCTCTAAAAACTCATCTCCTTCAGCTTCATCACTAATTAGTAAGTCCTCTTCCTCTTCTGGTTCTATTAAGAGTTCTTCTAACTCGATTTCAGGCTGATTTATTATTCCTAGGTCAGGCTGATATATATTTTCGAGTACGTTGTTAGCCTGGTTCATGCCGCGTTCCTCATGCTCCTTGCAGAATCAATTACTCAAGATTTTCATTACCACTCTTAAATCCATTGGCTAATTTTTAAGAGGGTATTTGGCTTATTCCCCATTCAGATATTTCTAAGAATTTGTTCTTATGTAATATCCGAGCCTTGCCTCTGGGCTGAGGCTATGCTTGAAGGTAAATCCTCGATTTCAATAAATTACCGTAATTGCTCATTTTAATCACAAACTTTGACAAAATGGTCTCAAAGATGGCTCTATCCATCGAGAGAATTACTACTCCTTACAAACAGATTATGACTCTGGGAATATTTTTTCGGTAAAGACTGTTCCGATTGTAGCCTGTTTCACAGAAATTGCACTCTTTTTATGTATCAACTCGATAAAGTGATTAAGTGCTTTTAAGCCTGTTGTAACAAAAAGATATTACAAACGGTAGTCATTTACTGACAAATTGTCCAAAACTTTGTGGAATTTTGACAAAATTTTCAATACCTTCAATATTAGGTAAAGTTGTTATCGTCCAATCCACGGTATTAAAAAAAACACAAATTACTGAGAATTAGTAGATTGTAGTTTCATTTTTGATATGGGCAATAAGCTTTTATGTACTTGTTTTTACAATTCCTTCATCCATTATTCAGTATAAATTAACATTTGGCGGAGGAAGAGAGTTGCTGATTACTAGGATTCGGTTCATTTGGTCTCCACAAAAACCAGAAAATAGCAGTTGAAGATGTTTGCTTTCCTACAGAAAGCTCACCCAAGCAAATTATGTTTTTGGCTAAACTGCGATGGAAGTACTCTAAAAACGCTATAACTTGCTTTGTTGAGCGACTCCACCATTGGGCTGAAGTCTGAGTAGAATCAGTCATGAGACAATTCAATTCAGTTTTCACGAAAGAGCCTCTATTCACACCTTAGCGCACCGCAGAAAATTCACCCCTATGAAACTTGACAAGCTGTTTTTATTGTATACAACGATATTTTAATCAATTCAGAAAGAATTTGACAGTCAAGAATAACGATATTAGCTCAATTACGACACAAATGCATAGAATAAACTGAAAATTATACCCTTCGCCAGATCCCATAGGGAATCTTGAATCATGTCTGGAGGTTAAATAAGTGCTCAAACCCCTCAGTTGAGCGATCGCTAAATAGCAATTCACAACATAATTTCCTTTGACTAATTTGAGCAAAAAGTATTACTGTCATCCATCTAAAGACATATATTTTTGATAGGGTAGTACTATAACTTGTTCCTATAGCTCCCAGAAAAAGGCAAAAACTGCCACCAGCAAGAATCAGCTAACAATGACAGGTGTCATGGGAACTACTGCATTACTTATCTCACACCTGCTCTGAGTTACAAATTAGGGGGATAATTTGCCGGATATCCAATATCCTTAATTCAAGGATATTTTTTGTTAACACACTACGGAATCATCTGCCAAGAAAGCATCTCTAAATCTTGACAAACCTTAAAAGAAGCCAATCAAAATGGTCTTTGGCATCTGAGACTGCCAGGATCAGGTAAGACCATTGTTGAGTGGCTTTTGAATCCTGGAGGGTTCAAAAGTATTGTCCTCTCTGGCTGTAATGAGCCGCTCCCGGTACCTAGAACACAGAGTTAGAGAAGGAGAGGATAAATTTAAAAGTTGGTTCACCACATTAATTTTGATGAGTCGCGGGTGTGAGTGATCCCCAATTTATTTCAGGAGTCGGGGATCTGTTACCCCTGAGAGTCAAACTGTTTGTCAACTATTGAAGGGGAATCGTCCTGAGTTTAGTTATTGATCGACAGGAGTTTTTGTCTTGAAAAAGTTAAAAGTTGGAATTAATGGATTTGGTAGGATTGGACGATTAGTATTTCGTGCTGGAATTAATCATCCCAATGTGGAATTTGTGGGTATTAACGACCTAGTACCCCCAAATAACCTGGCTTACCTCTTAAAGTATGATTCAACTCATGGTACCTACAAAGGTACGGTGGAAGCAAAAGAAGGTGGGATGGTTGTGGATGGCAACTTTATCCCTTGTGTATCTGTGCGAAATCCCGCAGAATTGCCTTGGGGTAAGTTGGGTGCAGATTACGTAGTTGAATCCACAGGACTATTCACTAACTATGAAGGTGCAGCGAATCATCTACAAGCTGGAGCTAAACGAGTGGTGATTTCTGCTCCTACTAAAGATCCTGAAAAGGTACGTACCTTGTTGATGGGGGTTAATCACCAATTATTTGACCCAGCAGTTGATGTTATTGTTTCCAATGCTAGCTGTACTACCAACTGTTTGGCTCCTGTTGCCAAGGTCATTAATGATAACTTTGGTTTGGCAGAGGGTCTAATGACCACAGTCCACGCCATGACTGCTACCCAACCCACGGTAGATGGTCCGAGTAAAAAGGATTGGCGGGGAGGACGCGGCGCAGCACAAAATATTATCCCTTCCTCCACTGGAGCAGCTAAAGCCGTGGCATTGGTATTGCCAGAGTTAAAAGGTAAATTAACTGGTATGGCATTTCGGGTACCAACTCCTGATGTATCTGTGGTTGATTTAACCTTCAAAACCACCAAAGCTACAAGTTACAAAGAAATCTGTGCAGCGATGCAAGCTGCGGCTACAGGGGAAATGTCAGGTATTTTGGGTTACACAGAAGATCCTGTGGTATCTACTGATTTTCAAGGCGATCGCCATTCTAGTATTTTTGATGCTGGTGCAGGTATTGAACTCAATTCCCACTTTTTTAAGGTTGTGTCATGGTACGACAATGAATGGGGTTACTCCAATCGCGTTATTGATTTAATGTTATCGATGGCACAAAAGGAAGGAATACTTTAGGCTGCGCCATGACAAAAATATCGCTCCTGACCGAATATTATGCCACGTCCGATGGTTAGTTTCCTAGCCATGTTATTTGATTAAGCATCTTCCACTGAAAATGTAGCAGAGGGAATAAAGGAAAAGGCTTGTGTGAAATATTCCTCCTCAAGCCTTTTTTCTTTCCCATTCCTCAGAGTTATTTGCTGAGAATAAAAAGTTATTTTCGTCTAATAAATTTTAGATTTTCTTTATATTTTTGCAATAGTTAAGTTTATTTACACAGATGTAATGCTTGTCATATTACTCTGCTCATGACCCATAGATTAAGTTAAAAAATATATCAGATCTATTAATTAAAAATTAAGAAATTTGTTTATAGTATTCATAGGTAGGAACTAATCATCCTTGAATTATCTTATAGTTTCTTAATTATTACCTATAATTACTTCTACACCATATATACTGATAATTAGCTGAAAACACTGACAGCACGTGGTATTAATTGGAGTGAATATAACTATAGCGATATCGGAGAAAAAGAGAGTAAATTAGTTAATAGAACTATCTTATACCATAGTAAAAACTACAAGATATTTTGATCAAAATGCATACTATTTCACAGCCAATTCGGGCATGACTTGCCTAGAATAGTGCTGGGGGGAATAAAACAGGAAAATTTGCGAAATTGTTAAGGTGTAGTTGGTAATCAATAATTAAAAAGAAAATAAATTCATTCCCAATTACCAATTACCACGGATTCTAGGATTAGCAATATGAAAACAAAATCATATTAGTCCTGAATCAATCACATTGAAGGAGTTATGTATGCCTAAGAATTTACTAGAACAATTGCGGGAAATGACCGTTGTGGTGGCAGATACGGGAGATATTCAAGCAATTGAAAAGTTTAAGCCCCAAGATGCAACTACCAATCCATCCTTGATCACAGCAGCAGCACAAATGCCAGAGTATCAGGAGATTGTCGATCGCACCTTACTCCAGGCAAAGGCAGATGCGGGAGCAAGCGCGTCCCAAGCTGACATTGCTTCCTTGGCGTTTGAGCGTCTGGCTGTGTCCTTTGGATTGAAGATTTTGCAAATTATCCCCGGTCGAGTATCTACAGAGGTGGATGCTCGTTTGTCCTACGATACTGAAGCTACCATTACCAAAGCCAGGGAATTGATTGCTCAGTATAAAGCCGCAGGAGTTGACCGCGATCGCATTCTCATTAAAATTGCTTCCACCTGGGAAGGTATCCGCGCTGCGGAAGTGCTGGAGAAAGAAGGTATTCATTGTAACTTGACACTGTTGTTCGGCGTTCACCAAGCGATCGCCTGTGCAGAAGCTAAAGTAACTCTGATTTCTCCCTTTGTAGGACGGATTCTGGACTGGTACAAGAAGGATACTGGCAGAGATAGCTATCCTGCAGCAGAAGACCCAGGGGTTTTATCTGTAACCCAAATTTACAACTACTACAAGAAATTTGGTTACCAAACTGAGGTTATGGGAGCGAGCTTCCGTAATATAGGTGAAATCACTGAGTTAGCTGGTTGTGATTTGTTGACTATCTCACCAAAATTGTTAGGTGAATTACAGGCTACCATCGGTGAATTACCTCGTAAACTTGATGCCACAAAAGCAGCAGCTATGAGCATTGAGAAGATGCCTATAGACAAAGCTACTTTTGACAAGATGCACGCTGAAAATCGGATGGCATTTGAAAAGCTAGATGAAGGTATTAAGGGCTTTACTAAGGCATTAGAAACCTTAGAGCAATTGTTAGCGGAAAGATTGGTTAAGTTAGAAGCTGATGCTAAAGTTACTGCCTAAACAGAATTAGGGAATTAGGTAGATAAAAAAAGGTAAAAGGTAGAAGCAAGTCAATTTTACCCTTTACCTTTTTTCTTATTCAGGATGTTAGCGCAGCTTGGGGTGATGAGGTGATGATGGTTGTTGGTTGTTGGTTGTTGGTTGTTAGTTGGTGGTTGATGGTTGGTGGTTGTTAGTTGGTGGTTGATGGTTGGTGGTTGATGCTTGACAGTCTTTAATTCATCACTCCTTCCCTCTCCCACTCCCCCACTCCCCCACTCCCCCACTCCCCCACTCCTTCCCTCCGAACTCTCTCACCCATCTAGCCGTGCAAACGAGTTTTGACATCAGCAGCAAAATCTTCGTACTTTCTCAGGGAAGTCACCTCTACCTGGACGTGCTGTCCCATTTTTTGCATAATAGGCAAATCAAAGAGAATTTGGTCGAGAATATCAGGGGTAGGAACATCCACAATGGCAATTACACGCCTAGTACCCACACATTTCCATAAATCAACAACAGTTCCGCCTTGTTTTGCACCCAGAGCTGTATCCGCTTCCTCTTCCCAGATGGTGAATAGCTCTTGTTGGGACATACTATCTGAGTACTCCACACGAAAATCTAAATGATATAGCATGGTAAATAGACCTGTAAGGTTTGATTGCACATCATAGTAGAGTAAATCACTACCTTTACCGGCGACTCAAGATTCAAGCACCCAACATAGGTAAAAATAATTGGCAGAAGGAACAACCCTTGAATAATCTACTGGCAGTTAAAGAAAAGTTACAAACCACCCTAGACAAGATTCAATCAAATGGGGATGGCTCTCCTGTAACGAATTTAAAGTTAGACAAAACCTTAGTTGCAGAAATTGAGCAAATTACCGAGGAACTAGAAGGCTTAAATCCCAACCTCTATCCCTTAGTTCACGCACCCACTCTTCTCCAAGGAACTTGGCGGCTAATATACTCCACAGCTAGGGAGATACGCTCCTTAGACTCTTTACCATTGGGATTAAAAGTGGGTAAAGTGTATCAGGCAATTGATGTTGCCAATAAATCCTTTTTCAACCTTGCTTTTGTCAAACATCCTTTGGGACTGGTTTCTGGATACGTGAAAATTACTGCTACCTTTGAACCAGCCAAGGCAGATGGTTCGCCTTTACCAGACAAACGGATCAACGTCTATTTTGACAAGCGTTATCTATCTATTGCCAAAATTGTTGGTATTCAAACCCCTCAACTTAACCCCTTCAAGGTTGTACAGGCTCGCAGTCCCCAAGGGAGAATCCCCTCTTTGGACATTACTTATTTAGATGAAACCTTCAGAATTGGACGGGGTGGGGACGGTAGTTTATTTGTTTTAGTCAAAGCCAATGATATATCCGAATTTCACTGTTGAAATTTTATTTCAGAGTATACAGCTATAACTAGTATTCCACCACATTAGTTCTGATAGGTAAACAATTGTAGCGGGAGCGTCTCGCTCCCTATTTACAAGCAGGGAGCTTTCCGGCTCCCACTCCTTTACACCCGCAAAGTTGGTGTGGTGGAGTACTAGGCATTGCTACAATGTGCGGATATTGATTTATAAGTCGGGGATTATGTTCCCTAGCCTTCAAAACTAATAGGACAAAGCACTAGTACATATTTATTATGACTTACGCAACTGGCATATTTTTTCTGTAGGGGAGGCAAAACGCGGTGTAGATTTTCTGCTC
>JASJCJ010000228.1 GCA_030066045.1 Calothrix sp. MO_167.B12 | reverse complement strand
CTCAGGATTACGGACTGATGGGGTATCTGATAGTATAGCAATAATACCACCACGACCAGTATCCAAAGTGACATCTGATAAAAAATCTAATACAGTTATCTCGAGAACTTCTTCGATTAGTTCCTTTAATTGAGGTTCAATGGCTTCATCTAACCCGGAACGAACTTGTTCGGCTAATTTTTCTTGACCTTGATCTATTAGTAGTTGTTCTGGTTGAGTGATAGAATCTTCAATTACTATTGCTAATTTGGCATCAAATAGCTGACAAGTTACCTTTGTAGGTCTGTGTCCTAACTGATTTGCATAAAAGCTTTGAATTTGTTGAGATAGGTTTCTTTCTAATTGTCCGCGAGTCGGGTTAGTTCCCGTCATAATATACTCCTTGAAAATTTAGACCGCTACAGATAAGCCAGTAGCTGCGCTTAAAACAAGTAATTGCTGTAGGGTCTTTCTCATTAGAGGAAATTGTCCGACACCAAAAAGTTGTATAAGCTCAAGCATCTTTGAGTTATCAATAACGGTGCGTTATTGAAAATTCCAAACAGCTTTAATTTATTGTTTTGCTGTTGGAAAGAATATCAAATTGCTTATGCCAAAGATGGTATTTTTATTAAATGTTAATCTTAGTTTACGAAAGTCATTACAAAATTAACATCTTCCCTCATCATGATTTTATTGAACCGGAAGGTAGAGATTTACTTCTGCCATGTAGAGGATTCACCTAACTAAATATCTATCTTACAATATGCCGACACTAGTTCTTCAGGGAGAAGATATTTAATATTAATAATTGGTAGTATACAGCTATCCAAATATAAATTAAAACAGATATGGGACAGATTATTGCTTGGTTAGTATTAGGATTAATATCTGGTTCATTAGCAAAATTATTTTACCCAGGTAGGCAAGGAGGAGGAATTATTGCAACTATTGGGCTAGGCATTCTTGGTGCTTTAGTAGGTGGTTATCTAGGTAAATTAATATTAGGAAGTTCATCAGCTGCAGGAGCATCAGCAGGTATTGTGTCCATCCCCAGCATAATTTTCGCCGTTGCTGGCTCTATGTTACTAATTTTTGTTTGGGGCTTAATTCGTCGTAATGTAGCATAGGTATCTGTCATTCACTAAATAATAATTACTAAACATTTTCTCATAACAGGAGGTAACTTAAATGGTATTAGATGGAGAAAAAAGAGCTGTAGGTATTTTCAGTAGTCGCTTGGATACAGAAATCGCCTTACAAGAATTAAAAGATAGTGGTTTTCCTATGGAGCAAGTTTCTGTAATTGCCAAAGATGCAGAACGAGAGGAGGATCTAGCTGGTGTTGAAGTCAGAGAAAGTGCTGAAAATGAAACTGGTAAGAATACAGTAGTTGGAGCGATCGCTGGTAGTACTTTAGGTGGTATAACTGGTTTATTAGTTGGCTTAGGTACATTAGCTATTCCTGGTATTGGACCAATTATGCTTGCAGGTGCGGAAGCTGCTGGGTTGGTAACAGCTTTTGCTGGTGGAGCCATTGGTGCTGTCACTGGTGGATTAATTGGTTTGGGAATTCCAGAAGAACGAGCAGAATTCTACAGTGATTTAGTAGCTGACGGCTATTATCTGACAATAATTAAAGGCTCAGAAGCAGATATTCGTCTGGCTCAGATAATTTTAGGTAGTCGCGGTATCCGCGAGTGGGGGGTTTACGGCGTACCAGCCTTTTCAGGTATTCATGATGAGGAACGAATTGCAACCTTGTACTATCGGGGAATTGGAGTGTTTAAAAAAGATAAAGATGCAAAGGCTGCAATTATTGACCTGAGAAAAGCAGGTTTTCCCATGAGTCAAGTTTCTGTAATTGCCAGAGATACAACTCCCTATGAGATTCTATCCCCGGTTGATGCAGTTTACTATACTAATAACTATCCCCGTGTGGAAACATCCACAGAACGAACTCAATACTATCAAGATAGATTTAATCAAGGTGATGCTTTATTAATATTGAGCGGTAGGGATGCAGAAATTCAAGCTGCAAAAAAGATCCTTACAGATCGCGGTGTAGAAGATTTTGGTATCTACAATTTATCTAAAACACAACCTGTGAATAATTACTATAAACTCACATCTTGCACCACATGATCCCATGGTCAGATTATCGCCTGTAACCCTTATTATTTCGTAACCCACCTATTGCCCACCTTACCTTGATTGAGAAGTATCGATGTAGCTATTGCTCCTGCTCAACCAAAATAAAGTAAACCGTTGAAACATATGTATGCCATAGTCAGGCTGATGCCTGACTATTCATCTTTAGATAGAGTTTTATTGTTAATTAATCATTCTTTAGATAAGTTTTTACGTCAATTTTTGATTATTTTTTGCATCCATAGATTGATTCATTCATGTGTAAATACATTTATTATTTACATATGAATGATATCGAGCCGATCAAAATAGCAATCAATTAGAGGAATAATTTACTATTCCTTCAGAGATGAAAAACAATTGAAAAACGGAGATTTTTGTTATGACATTACCATACGATCAAAAACAAGCTTACCAAGACAAAGTTAAGGCACAATTAGATAAATTAAATGCTCAAATTGATGAGTTGAAAGCTAAAGCTAGTCAAGCAAAAGCAGATGCAGCAGTAGAATATAACAGCAAATTAGAAGAGATATACACTAAACGAGATGCTGTTCAAGCTAAATTAAAAGAGTTACAAAATGCTAGTGAACAAGCTTGGTCAGAGATGCAATCTGGCTTTGAAAAAGCTTGGAATGAACTCAATACAGCTTTTGAAACTGCTGTTGCTAAATTCCAATAATCTCTGAATAAAGACGAAGATAAAGTAGATTATTTTCTATTTTATCTTCGTTCCAGTCACCAACAATCAATATACACAAAATATTTCATAATCTATAATAATGTCACTTCAATCGTGAATCTCTACTGATGGTTGTGGCTGATAACAAAGATTATATATGTACATATTTTCAATCATCAAATAGAAATTATGTAAATCAGGATATTGATTATACGATAAAATAAATACTGCCTTGAAGATATGAATAAGTTGTTAAATACAGTCTTAAGTAGTTTGCAAGATATACTAGCGAGTAGCATTAAAGCATTGCCAGGGCTACTAATAGCATTGACTATTATTATGTTGACTCGCTATGTAGCCCAAGTTTTGGAAACCTTGGCTCGCAAATTAGGTAAACGTACTCTTCGCAGTCAATCTTTGAGGATACTACTCTCAAAAACTGCATATGTCACCACCTGGGCTGTAGGAGTTATAGTAGCCTGTGTGATTGCTTTTCCTGGTTTAAGATTAGGTGACATAATTGCCACTTTGGGGCTTAGTTCTGTAGCAGTTGGTTTTGCCTTTCAAGATATATTCAAAAATTTCTTGGCAGGTATATTACTACTAATACAAGAGCCATTTCGTATTAATGACCAAGTGATTATTGGTAATTATGAAGGTACAGTCGAGCGCATTGATATCCGCACTACAAAGATTCGTACCTATAAAGGGGAAAGAGTAATAATACCAAACTCCAATGTATTTACCAGCGCAGTACAAGTTAGAACAGCCTTTGAATATCGACGCACAGATTTAGGAGTAGGTGTAGATTACAATACATCATTACCCAAAGCTAAACAGATTTTACAACGGTTGATATCTGATGTGGATGGTGTCTTACAACAACCAGTACCTGAAATTGATTTACTCTCCTTTGGTGATAGCTCAATTGATTTTGTTGTCAGATACTGGACATTACCTCAGCAGCAAGAAGTACGTCGTACTCAAACTAGAGCAATTGTTGCCATCAAGAAAGCATTTGATGAGGCAGATATAAATATTCCTTATCCAATTCGCACGCTTTATTTCTATAATCAGCAGCAATATCAAGATTATTTACCTATTTCTACTAAAGAGCAAGTTCATAATGGATTTAAAAATCAAGAGATGACTAATTCTAGTAAAAAATAAGCAGATGGATTTCAGTTAATCTACATAATCCATTATTAAATAATAATCTATACCTAGAGCTGAGTAATATGCTCTAGGTATGCCTATAATTAATATCATTGTTTATATTTCAATCAAATAATCAAGGGTATATAAATATGGCATTGTCTTTAATCAAATTTTACATAACAAAAGTTAAGCCTTTGATCACAAAAAGATGTGTTGATATCAAAAATAGTCTAGCTGATTACTGGAACGTGAGTAGCGGTGATTGGCACTGGTTAGCAGAATCTCCTATGCCGGTAGCTAGTTTAAATCGACATTTATGGAGATTATCTGTACCTTCGTTCAGTTTTCACTTTTTACTAGGTGCTTCTAGTATAATCGCCACTTTAGGAATGCTAGCTAATAGTGTGGCAGTGATTATCGGGGCGATGATAATTGCCCCTCTAATGGGACCTATTATTGGTATGGCTTATGCAATAGTTATGGGGAATAGGCGGTTATTAAGACGCTCTAGCTTAACAATTTTAACCGGAGTCATCTTAACTATTTTTATTGCTTTTTTGAGTACTTTAGTATTGGGATTAAAGAATATTAGTCCGGAAATATCTTCAAGAGCTAATCCTACTTTAATTGATTTAGGGGTAGCTCTTGCTGCTGGAGCTGCTGGAGCTTTTGCTAATTCTCGTCGTCGCATTGCTGATGCTTTACCTGGAGTTGCTATTTCCGTAGCACTAGTTCCTCCGTTGGGTGTTGTGGGTATTGGTTTGGCTTTGGGACAAGAACGCTTATCATTTGGTGCAATGCTATTATTTATCACCAATTTGACAGCTATTATTTTTAGTGGAGGATTAGTATTTTTATTACAAAGTTATGGCAGCATTAGAAAAGCTACCAATGGATTATGTGTATCGGTTATTATTTTATGTTTATTAGGTTTGCCTTTAGGTTTATCTTTGAGGAATATTCTAATCAAACAATATGTGCATGATAGTGTTACAAAGTTAATCCGAAGAAGGACGCTGACTTTTGCAGCTAGAGATATTCGTGAAATTAGAATTTTGCCTGGGGATAAATCATTGTTAGTAGAATTAGAAGTAGCAGCACCTTTGGGTTCAATAACTGAAAGGCAAGTAGGTTTAGTTAAAAAATTTCTAGAAAATGAATTAGGGGAAACAATTGATTTTAAAGTGAGAATTATTCCGGTTGATATTTTTGAGTCAAAAAGTCAGCAACAAAAATAGATTTGTAATTTTATCTATCTTTTTAAGTGGAAATATACTAGCCGGTGAGGCTAGTTTTATGGTGTGAGATTAGTTAAGTAGGACTTGACCATTACTTTTTATCCTCAGTATACCCTGGTAATCATTATTTTTTTGAGATTCATCTAAAGATAAGGTCAATATTTTTTCAGAGGATGTAGACTGTGGCTCTATTTTTAGAAATCCTCCATCTTCTCTGACCATTGTAATGCTGGTAGGGGTGGGTATATCTTGTAAAACTATTTCTTCTCCACCTAATAAATATCTTGTTTTTGTATGGGCGATCGCTTGATAAGCAATGATAGCATTAGTATTATTCTTCAGCTTTACATCTACTTTACCTGCTACAGGTTCTATTGTAGAAATAATTTCGTTATTGTTAGTGTTTTCAGGCTGATATGATTGTAAAGGGAACGGAGTCATACCTCCCACAGAGGGAATGAAATTTTCCTGATTAGGAATTAAGAACTGTGGATAAGGAGCATAGCCTTGTTCAAGCCATTTTTGAGTTGCAGCATTAGGTTGACAAGATTGGGGAACTATTAGTTTACTGTTGTAGGGTTCTTCATAGTAAATACTAGGACAAGGGTTAACTCCACGATTAGGAACACTAGGTATAGCTGATGATTTTGCAGTGGTAAGAGGTAATGCAATTACAAAGCTTCCTAGAATAGTTCCGAAAATTTTTGTACTTTGGTTAATCATGTAATCTTCCTCGAATTGTAATACTTTTTGTGTGTATGTGTGATTTAAATAACTACCTAGTACAACTGCACGGAAGTAAAAAGTCAAAATAACTTTATTGCAGGCTTTTGAACTGTTTAGAATGGTTGTTGTACTAGTTTGAGGTAGAGGCGAATTATGATTGATGGCTGCAATCATGCCATAGGGGACGATCTAAACTGGACTAGCCGTAGTTGGCATGGGGGATTTTACCTTTTCTCCCATTCGTCCTCGATAAAAACTTGCTAATCGCTGCTCATGCTTTGCTAGGTTTGTTTGTACCAAATCGAGAATTTCAGCCGTTTTTGGATCTGTGATAGAAGTACACAGACGTAAGGCATCAACCACACCTGTTTGTAAATCGCCTAAAGCACGACGGACTATTTCCCAACCATCTTGAAATTGTAGCCAGTTTTGTAACACAGCATAGGCTTCACTTGCTGTTGCTTGCCAAGGTGTGGATTCTCCTAATTTACTCAGACGAGCCTCAAGAAGTTCTAAGTTATATTTTTTAGTAGCGATCGCATTTTGAAAAATTAACCGTAATTCTTGGTCAATCACGCTCTGCGAGTACTGTTTAAAGGCTTCTAGGGTGTATCTTTCTCCAATAATCGCCTGATTGAGAGCATCAATAATATCGGCACGGCTTGAGCCTCCCCATTTGTGTCCCAATTCCCACCATTCAAAGTCACTAGCACTAATACTATCTTTATCGAAAAATTCGCCGACTTCTATAAATGGAATTTCCGGAATTACTGTGCCTAAACAACCGAGTAAAAATGCGGTGAATATCGGTAAATCACTTGGTTGACGGGCGGTAATGATATTTCCATCCCTCACAATCGGTTGATTTAGATATAATGCACCGGCGTTTTCTACATCTTTGCGGATGGAACGAAAACCAGTTACGTGTTTACCACGCAGTACATCAGCTTCAATTAAGACTTGAATACCATGACAGACAGTTGCTATCAATTTACCCTGCGCCACTGCATCCATAATTAATCTAACAGCATTATCATTACTGCGAATTAAGTCGGGTGCATTACCTCCAGGAATCAGGATAGCATCAAAATCTTCGGCTCTGACTTCGGTTGCTGTGACATCCGGCTGAATTGATACTTGACCCCGTTTACCCTGATAGGTTTCGTTCATACGAGTACCAATGACTGATGTATGAATTTCTGCTTCTTTTAGGGCGTTATAAGGTACTTGAAATTCTGAGTCTTCAAATTGATTCTCGATTAAAATTCCAACGTATTTAGGTCGTAATCCGTTTAACTGTGTCATATCGATTCTGTTCAAATATTTGATTCCCAACTGCACTCTATTTTTTGAGAGTGCAGAAATGTCTGCAATAATTTTAGCTACAGGATTTGCAGTGATTTATGCAAGTATCTTTGCCTTAGACCAAACCCCATTTTCGTCTTCATCATACTGTTGATGAATAGTTTCCCAAGCAGCAGTTTCAGCTTTACTTTCGTCGCCAGTTTCATCAAATACAGTGTTATAACGTTCAATGAAAGTTGCTCGTGCTTCTGGAGATAAATGAGAGCGTATTTCCGGTGCTAAGTCTGCTTCTGAGTTACAACGACCGGAACAAGGATGAGATAAAGTCATTTGGGTGGTATGAATTTCTTCCCCACCAGCACTTTCTAATAACAGTCGCAATTCACCACTTTTATCTGCGGGAATTTCTGCCATGATGATAAACTCACCAGCTTTTAAACGGGTTTCGTAGATGGCAGCTTTATCTTTAGGCATACCCAATGTTACCAGCACCGAGGCTAAACCTGCAGCCGCACTACCAGCAAATGCTCCACTAGTAGCTCCTAAGAGTGCTGCACCAATTGGACCTGCGGCTACAACCTGACCAATAAAGGGAATGAATAGCACTCCGACACCACTGAGTAAGGCTAAGAAAGATCCAAACAGAGAGCCAAAAATAGCACCATTTCTCAGTCCACCCAGAATCACATCTTTCTTTGAGATGAAACCAGCAATTCTGGTTTGAGACTGGAAATTATTTCCCATGACAGAGATGCGATCGCGCGGCACACCACGATCTAATAAGCGGCGAATTACTTGATTAATTTGGTTTTCTTGCTTGAATACTGCTGAAATTGTGCGTTCTGCTTTATAATCGGACATAAAGTATCTCCTCGTTTCGTTTGTTGTTTTAGGCAAATAGCGATCGCCCATATACTGGCTTTTACAGAGCATCATTTTTTGAATGGTATTACACCCTGGTTTTGGGATGGCAGAATTCTCTAAAAGCCTGGTTGTATTAAGTATCTCTTGGTAGAGATTGGAATTGGTCAATCAATGAATAGTCTCATTCAGACAGTCAAGAGCAATTAAGCACCTACTGGAACTCTAAATTCTGCTTTTGGTTTTTCTCCATCTGACTGTAAAGATTCGCCTTCAATAAAAGAACGCAGCATCCAAGCCATTTCTTCATGACCTTCCATTAATCCTGTTAAAAAATCTGCTGTTCCTTCATCATGAAAATCTTGGCTACAATTATCTATATGTTCCCGAAGATTACGAATAATTTGCTCGTGATCTGCAACTAAATTTGCTACCATCTCAGTTGCCAAGGGAATATTTTTGGCATCTTCTTTCAAAGAAGCAATTTTGAGAAAACCTTCCATTGTGCCGACTGGATAACCACCTAAAGCCCTCACCCTTTCTGCGATAGAATCAATGTTTTCAGTTAGTGTTTCATACTGTTCTCCCCACATTTCATGCAAAGTAAGAAACTGTGGACCAACTACATCCCAGTGATATTTTTTGGTTTTCACTAATAATAAGTAGCTATCTGCTAAGTCGCGGTTTAATAGATTGATTACACCTTTACGTTGTTCTTCTGTCAATCCAATATTTACCTGACGCATAATTTTTGTTTGTTCGTTAACTTCGTCTTTTACTATCAAAACATATTCGTTTTAACCTAACATCAATCATTAGTGATAATCTTAAGATGGATATCATTTTTCACGATATATGAAAAATTCGCTTATATTTACTTACCAATAGTGAAGTGAGAAATGTGGCTGTTTCTGATGATTCCCGATGGAATCTCAGCTCGACTTTGTCCAAAATTAATAACTTGCTTATCCTTACAGGGCAAAAACCCTGGCTTTTTGGCAAAACATTTTTCAATATCACTGATTGATGGTGACATTCAAAAATTCAAACTAACGTCCCACAAAGGTTTAAGCTTTAGCATTTGCGTTACCAAAAAATGGATAAAGTCGAGCTTAGAAGCATCTTGGCAGCAGTTACTACAACGCAATCAAAACCGCACTCATCGAGTTCCAGAAAAGGTACTTTATAAAATGAGAAATCGTTTGCAAGTACCAAATATTACTGAAGCACATCAAGTCGATTGGGTGATGGATTGATTTTCATGGCGACGTAAGCAAGCGATCGCCGACTATCTACGTGAGACTTTTTACCCCATTATCTTGTTTCTGAAGTCTCACATCCAAAATAGGTGTTTGTACTAAGTGAACTGTTGTTGAAGCTACTGCAACTCTATCCTCTGTTTTATCGATTTCATCGAGAATGCGGCTAAAAAGTTCGTCTTTTTTACCCCGACGCTTCTTATAATCAACTACGTAGCGTAATGTAAATTCTATCCAGTTATCATTTGGCATGAGGGTAACTGCTGGCTCAATTCTGGCATCTTCAATCAAATACTTATGTACCATTCGCTGCCAATTAGTTCTAGCTATGGGAATATACTCTCCTACAACTTCATCAGCCACCTTCTGGAGAATTTCCCTTACTAAACGGCGATCGCTACCATATTTAATCGGAATAGAGATTTCGTCCCAGACAAAAGGAAAATCACCAGAGTAATTGTATACTGGTTCCTTAAAGACAAAACTATTAGCAATTCGTACAATTCGCCCATTATACAAGTCAGCTTTTACCCAGTCGCCACATTCCATCAAGGTGGTTCGCAGGATGCTAATATCAATTACATCGCCCATTATCCCCCCTAGTAGTACGCGATCGCCTGGTCTGTAAAATTGACCTAGGGAAATCGCCGCCCAACCAGCAAAACTCGCAATTACTTCTTGTAAGGCGAAAGCTACACCTGCACCAATAAACCCAAAGAGAACGGTAAGCTGGCGAAAGCGATCGCTAAATACACTGGCTGCAAATAGCATCATTAATATGTAGCTAATAAAACTAACAATTTTACGAAAATGATAGCGAGCATCAGAATCTTGAATATACCGGGGGACTGTTTTATTAAGAGTGCGAAAAATCAGAGAAAGAACGAAAATACCAACACTGACGTATATTATTTTGCCCATCATGGGGTCTTTAAACCACTGTTGGATAACCTTGATAAAATCCATTTCTACACCATACTTATAGGATTTTGAATTTTAGATTTAGTTGTAGGGTATTGGTAATGACAAACAAAAGAACTTGAAAATTTAATACTGTTGCGGTCATGACTACTAGTGACTTTCTGATGAATCTGTACCATTTGATGGATTTAACGGGTTATTAAGTGGAGAAAGACGAAATCCTGGTGCTTTGTAGTCTTTTGGTAAATAATCTGCTGGGATTGTGGTTTGATTTCCGTCTCGCATAGCTGAGTAATGAGGTGAGAGAATTTCAATGTCTGCTTCATTACATTGATCTTGAATATTTTGGTGTAATTCTGAATATATTTTTGCCATAATTGTGGGATTATCTGTGTAGGCGTTCAGTTCATAGCTGACATAAAAATCATTCAGGCTAGTTTGCAACACAAATGGAGGGGGTTGCGAACGAATATGAGAGGTTGCTAATGCCGCATCTATTAACACTTGATGCACTTTCCGCCAAGGCACATCATAGCCTAGAGTAATTGTAGTATTTAAAATTAGGTAATGGCTGGGGTCTTGAGATAAAGCACTATAGTTAATAATTTGACTACTTAAAACCTTAGCATTAGGCAGGGTAATCACCACATTTTTGATGGTACGAATCCGCGTCACTAACAGGGTTTTTTCCACAATATCACCCATTGCATCCTC
>JASJCJ010000227.1 GCA_030066045.1 Calothrix sp. MO_167.B12 | reverse complement strand
TCATCCCTGATTTTTTCTATTCTTTTTACCAAAAAAAATGAGCACGACTCGCGCTACCCAGAGCGACTGTCGTCGTCGCGGGGTCGCTCGTCAATGCAAGGTTTTTAAATCTCAAACCCCTATTGACTTGCACTTATGACCCAATAAAATCGCCTCAAAGCATTGACACATCAATATTTTTCAGTTATTCAGCAAACCCTACGTTAGGACATTGTTGAATGCAGCCAACCTATGAACAGTAAACTTATTACTTATTACTTATTACTTATTACTTGCGCGTAGTGCTAGCCAGCAGCTTTCAAGAACCTATCCCACTATTAGGGACTTCCAAATCAAAAAATATCCCATTGCAGGGGGCAGGGGGATGCTCCCGTTTTGATTTCCAGAACTTGGGATAATTTATTCTCTGGAGTACCCTTATTTGTAAAAAGGGCAATATCTCCTATACTCTGATTCAGAAATAACTTAGGATTGCTATAACTGATTGGCTAAGGGCTGAAAGCTAATTATGAAGCGGCGGACTTTTTTGCAACGGTTTGGACCCCTTGTCGCGGCAATGGGGTTGTCTCAAGTAGAGTGGTTCTCTTTAGGGAACCACTATTACCAAGCTTTGGCACAACCCAGTCCGCGTAAATTTGCCTTGTTAATAGGGATTAATGAGTATTCTCAAAATCCCCCACTTGCTGGCTGCGTGACGGATGTAGAACTACAAAGGGAACTGTTGATTCACCGCTTCGGTTTCCTTAGTTCTCAGGTGCTGACTTTGACTGATGAACAAGCTTCCCGGGAATTTATTGAAGATGCTTTTCAAGAACATCTGGTTAAGCAAGCAAAACCAGGGGATGTGGCAGTTTTCCACTTTAGTGGTTACGGTTGCCGTCTTGAGTCTGACATATCTCTACCAAGGTTAAACAATGCTTTGGTAACTCCATCTAGTACAGGCAAGGGACAGGATTATCTACTAGAAGATACACTACAACTATTATTGCGATCGCTGGCAACTAATCGGGTGACTGCGATATTGGATAGTAGTTACTACACTCCTGATATAATGTTACCTTCAGGATGGCAAATCCGTGCTTGTCAACCCCCTGCTCAAGCCAGTGTGGCGGACGGGGAAAGGGAATTACAAGAAAATTTACGGAAGCAACTGGTAGCAAAAAATTTATTGGATCCAAGTTTACCAGCAACGGTGTTACTACCCACCTCTGAAACCGAACAAGTAGCTAGGGAGTTACTGTTTTCTGATTGTAGTGCGGGTTTATTTACCTATACCTTGACCCAGTACCTCTGGGAAACTGTGCCCGCCACCACCATTCAAATCAGTCTTGCCCAGGTAGGTAACTCCATGTATAAACTGGGTAGTTACCAGCAACCTAGTGTATGGAGTGGAAAGACAAATCAACAGCAAATCGCCGATAATTTCCTACCACCCCTCAGCGTTGGTGCAGAGGGAGTAGTACAGAAGGTGGACGAGGATGGGAAAACTGTTAATCTGTGGTTAGGGGGAATGCCAGCCCACGTGCTACCATACTATGATGTTAATTCCCAATTTTCTCTCCTGGGGGAAGAAGAGGACAAAACTAAGTTAGTATTGCGATCGCGCACTGGATTGACAGCAAAGGCTCAGGTTATTCGGGAGGGTAGCTCATTTATCCCTGAAGTTGGGCAACTGATTCAGGAAGCAGTTCGGGTTATACCCCGGAATATTGGCTTGACTATGGGATTGGGAACTAAATTAGAAAGAATTGAACGAGTAGATGCCACTAGTGCTTTCTCTAGCTTGAGCAATGTTGCAGCGGTAATTGCCGGTGAACAACCAGCAGATTGCGTATTTGGCAAGTTACCCATCACAAAAACCCCTGAATCGAATGGTTCAATGATGACCTCTCCCAGTCGCTATGGTTTATTTTCCCTTGCCAGCGATTTAATCCCCAATACTGTAGGAGAAGTTGGTGAGGTTGTAAAATTAGCCGTGCATCGGTTAGCACCCAAAATACATACCATGCAAGGGGCAAAATTATGGCGATTGACAGAAAATGCTGGTTCTTCCCGCCTACGGGTGAAAGTAAATCTGGAAATAGTTAGCGGCATTGTCCCACGAATAATTACCCAACAGCAAACCCTACGCACAATCTCTACCCTATCCCCCAACAAGAGAATACTTAGTGCTGACAGTGGTAAATTGCCCGTTATTCCCATTGGTAGCCGCATCCAATATCGGATCCAAAATATGAGCGATCGCCCATTATACATCATGCTATTGGGTTTAGATACTTCTATGAATGCTTATGCTTTGTACCCGTGGGAAAACTCAGGTAGTAATGGCAGCACTGAGAATAAACCTTCGCTCCAAAATTTAACCATTGCCCCTGGCAAAACCTTGATTCTACCCTTGCCCAAAACCGGGTTTCAATGGGTAATCCCAGGACCTGCTTTTTTTGGAGAAACCCAACTCATCTGTAGTACATCACCTTTTACAAATACCTTGGAGCAACAAGCGGCTAAACATCATGGTTCGATTCAACAGCGCATTGCTCCCTTGCTCACTCCGGTGGAAGTGGCGCAGGCTTTGTTGCAAGATTTACACAATGCTAGTACTGAGCCAGGCAAGAGCAATACCACAACTGACTTTTATAGTTTGAATGTGAATAATTGGGTAAGCTTCAGCTTTATTTATCAAGTGGTGTAGATTTTGGAAATTTATGAATCCCTTTGCACCACTGGTAGGACAAGCTCAGGCAGTAGAATTACTGAGCCAAGCAGTAATAAAAAATCGTGTAGCTCCAGCTTATTTATTTGTGGGACCGCCTGGAATAGGCAAGGTTTTAGCAGCACGGTGCTTCATAGAACTATTATTTACTGGATCCAAACATCGTCAAATTATTAACAATCATCCTGATTTATTATGGGTACAACCCACATATCAACATCAGGGACAACGCCTGACTATTGCAGAAGCGGCAGAAAAGGGATTAAAACGCAAAGCACCACCCGTAATTCGATTAGAACAAATTCGGGAAATTACTCAGTTTCTCAGCCGTCCACCTCTGGAAGCACCAAGACAGATGGTGGTGGTGTCAGATACGGAAAAAATGGCGGAGGGTGCTGCTAATGCTTTGCTAAAAACCTTAGAAGAACCAGGACAAGCAACACTAATTTTAATCGCCATTTCTCCAGATGCCATTTTGCCAACCTTAGTATCCCGGTGTCAGAAGATTCCCTTTTATCCCCTAGAACCAATAGCTATGGAGCAGGTATTAAAACACACAGGAAATGAAGCTATTTTACAAAATCCCACCATCTTAAATATAGCGGCTGGTAGTCCTGGACAAGCGATCGCTGCTTACCAACAGTTACAAAATATACCCCCTGAATTATTAACAGAGGTGACAAAAAAACCACAAAATTATCGTCAAGCTCTGGAAATAGCAAAACAAATTGATAAAGCTTTAGATACAGAAACTCAACTGTGGTTAGTTGATTATTTGCAACACTCTTACTGGCAACAAGGTTGTCAACCAAGTATGATTCAACAACTAGAACAAGCTCGTAAGTCCTTACTTTGTTATGCTCAACCTCGTCTAGTTTGGGAATCTACTTTTATGGGTATGTACATGTAGCCGCACCCTTCTATGGATGTTGTTGGCGAATCAGGGGTATCACCCTCTTGGGAGTGGGAGAGTGGGAGAGTGGGGGAGTGGGAGAGTGGGGGAGTGGGGGCAGAAAAAACTTAAAACATTTGGGATGCTCCCTTCCCTATTCCCTACCCCCACCAAAAGACTTTTTGCTGCAAGCCCGAATTAGTTAAATCCATCAATGAACAGTAGTTTTTTCCTCCACTAAGTCTTGAAACATGGGGGTACTGAGATAACGCTCACCAAAGGAAGGCTGAATCATCACAATTAAACAACCTTGATTTTCTGGACGTTTTCCTACCTGTATGGCTGCATCTAAAGCTGCACCAGAGGATATCCCAGATAATAATCCTTCTTCTTTTGCCAAGCGCCTGCCTAAAGCCATAGCGTCTTCGTCTTTAACTGTCACCACTTCGTCAATTAAATCTGTACGCAGTACCTCTGGCACAAATCCGGCCCCAATTCCCTGGATTTTATGGGGTCCCGGTTCACCACCAGATAGTATGGGACTATTACTCGGTTCTACTGCAATAACTTTTAATGTTTCTTTACGTGGTTTTAGTACTTCTGCTATTCCAGTAATTGTACCACCAGTACCCACCCCAGCTATCACAATATCCACTTTGCCATCCGTATCCGCCCAAATTTCTTTGGCGGTGGTTTGTCGATGAATTTGGGGGTTAGCAGGATTGCGGAACTGTTGCAACATATATGCATTAGCTGTATTTGCCACGATTTCTTCAGCCTTGCTAATGGCACCTTTCATCCCCTGGCTTCCTGGGGTTAACTCTAACCTGGCACCATAAGCGCGCAACATGGCACGGCGTTCCATACTCATGGTTTCTGGCATTGTCAAAATCAAACTGTAGCCTTTAGCTGCGGCTACCATAGCTAAAGCAATGCCTGTATTCCCTGAAGTTGGTTCTACTAATATGGTTTTCCCTGGCTGAATCAAACCGGATTTTTCCGCCTCCAGCACCATATTTACCCCAATCCTGTCTTTGACTGAAGCTGCTGGGTTCATTCCCTCCAATTTGACCACAATATTGGCAACACATCCCTCTGATTGGGGAATCTTATTCAATTTTACTAAAGGAGTTCTGCCAATCAGTTCTGTTACATTTTCAGCTATTTGCATTAGTCAACTCCTAAAAACGTCTATGGAAATTTTTTTACAGGATATACTTCTAGATAATTTTTTATTCTATGGGAATATCTTTGCTGATTTATTTTAGCTAGTAATAATATCTTCAAAATCAACATAAATAGATGTTCTGCTATAACTAATTGTTGACAAAAGTTAAATTCTGTATCCATAAATTCATATTCTGGCAAACTGACAAGTCAGGGGGAATTTAGAATTTAGAATGAAAAATTTAGAATTATTACCTCATCGATGAATCCAGAGAGAGAACACAATACTGTTGAATGGATGAATGGGTGACTGACGTGCACTAGTAGGGTGTGAGCGCTCCCCGACTTCTTAAAGAAGTCGGGGATCTGTTACCTAGCCATCAGAACTAATGGGACAAACTACTAGCTTATTTCTTGCTTAATTGCCATCAAAATTTATCTAATCCATGAGTACATAAATGCTAGTCCCCCATCTTCTTAATGCCAGTACCCCTTACTAGAAATACTAGAACCCAATACCCAATATTTTTTGGGAACGCCAATAGCATAGATGATTTGCTCCTGTGAGTACAACCTTAATCAATTTAATAATCTCGATCCGCCTGGCAATAACTACTATCAACGAAAGCTTCTGATATAAAACTTATAGGATTTACGCAGAGATTCCCCTCTACCCCCCTAGATTCTCAAGTGAAAACTTGGAAGCGAGGGGGGACTTCTTAATTAGCAGGGGATGAATAATGATATGAAAACAGCTCCACCAGTAAATTATTTCAGCTATGTAAAAGACTATTTTTGCCAACATTCATTATCTAGGAGTAAATCGGCTAGATGAGGTTAAAGCTGTTAAACTTGCTTACAGTATCTTTAGTTACTGTAATAATCCTTTATCCTGCGCTATTAGTATTGAGTGTGGTTTGGCAAGAGCATCTACAAATAGTTTTGGGCAAACAAAATAATATGTTCAAAATTATTCATTGGCTATTATTTCTCATTCCTATTTGCCTAGAGCTAGTAATTATTGGGTATGACAGGTATAAGAATCATCATACTATCACTGTGCAGCAACAAGTCAAAATGCTAGAAAAACTATGGCATCAAAGCTGAAAATCCTAGTGTTCCACCACAGATCCCCGACTTCTTAAAAAAGTCGGGGATTGCTCACACCGCGACTAGATTTTTCCATGAAAATGGAATTGCTCCCAACTTTTATTGCTAAATATAAACAAACATGGCAGAAGAACAGAAAATCACGATTACAGAAGAGCGGCAAAACTTATATTTCAGTCTTATCGATAGGCTCTTGAAGTGTCCTAATGGCCAAGAGCCAGAAATATTAGAAGCTGAACCTGAATTACTCGATGCAGGCTTTATCCATACTATACTCCAAGTATCAGCAGCGTTTGCACACCAGGGAAATTCTGATGGTGCGGAGTTTTTAGTGCATATTGCTCGTGAATTATCTAAGCAATTAGGACTTTATCCTCAGGTTCCAAATCAGGAGTAAGGGATGCAACTGACTTCAACTGATGCTGGAAACATTGCCTTAGGTTTTATTATGGCTGAGTGGAATATTCCAGGAAGTGACAAAGACTGGTTTGTCATTATCAGTTCCCGGTTGCTTGGTGAAAGCTGGTATATCGTCGAATTAGGAATTCCTGGATTTCCCGATCGCTGGTATATTCAAGTCTATGACACTGGAGAGTGTGACCCTAATTATACCTTTACTTCTCCTATCGGTGGTGATCAAGGATATGTTGATCTAGAGAGTCTACCTCATTTACTGGGAGAAGTACTCATTTGTGAGCGTAATACTAGATGAATTTAGTCATTCAATTTTAGATTTTGGATTTTGGATTAACCCCATGTCTAAAGCCAGGGGTTTGAGATAATGATAGAAATGTTTGTTTTTTTCATGGATAAATCCACACGGCTTGTATCCAGTTTATTTTTCGGTCAGATATAACTCTTAACTTGCACATTTTATAACCCTTATATAGCAAGGACTTTAGCCAAACAAGAAATATGTGCTAGTTTCATTCGTTGGGAGGGAATTTCATTCTTTTGACTTTTGACTTTTGACTTTTGACTTCCCCTCCTGGGGTGCTCACATAATTAAAAATTCCAATCGCTTATAAAACATTTAAGTATTTTAACTCGTTGGCAAAATTGAGATACCCGACTTATTCCAGTAAGTCGGGTATTTGAATAACAAATTTCTTTTTTTAAATTATATCTCGTAAATAAATAGTAAATATCATTTTAACTTATGCTTGATATAAAAATATTTTTACTTGGTATTAATTTCAATAATAATTATTATTAATTGAATAACTATAAATAGCTATTTTGGTAGGAAATTTCCCTCGAAGATGCCAAATATTGAACAATTTTAGATTTTAGATTTTAGACCTCATAATTGCTCCACAGATAGGGACTTACAAATAAAAAATAAATTGTTGTATTGTTATGCTTACATAACAAATGTATGTTATATTAAAATAGTGAAGAGTTCTACAAAGAGATGTTTTGTGATGTTAACTGAAGACATCCTAGCTAGAGAATTCACCAGAATTGTTAGCCAGTATTACCCCCAAGTTGGAGAATTGTTAAAATCTTGTCATGTTAAAATCATTCGCGGTCAATGGGGAAGACCAGCCAAACATTTCCAATATGTAGGAATTTATTGCTCTGAAGAAATGATGATCTATCTACAGGCTCATCACAATCTTCTTAGAGATATAGCAGAAAATATGGGATTAGTTCAGGTAGTGTTCCTCAATGCTACGCGACTTTTGCGCGATCCTATGTCGAAGCTCAAACAATCTGATCCGCGTTTGTGGTTAGAGTTACATTTGCTTGCAGCATGATGAAAATAATAATTACTAGAAGTAGTCGAAGTAATTCGTAATTGATAATTCTTGATTACTAATTACAATTAGTAAGGGTTTGTACCTTCTTCGTTACAAATTAGTAATTATGTGGTCATATCCTGTAAGTTGTAAAATGAAGCGCAAAGCCCAAAACGGTTAATTTGATATGAGGAGAGCGCCATTTTTTTACAGAGATTGTGATTAACCTAATATCCCTCAACATCTGTTATGATCGCCACCTGTCGAACCAAAATTCAATTTCCATGACCAAGAGAATCTCGACACATTGGCGCTCAAATCCTCATTTTGTTATCTCTTCAGACAGAAGAATTTGACGTGCTACAACTAGGAGGTATCCGAATCGATGCATAAAAAACCATTCCTTCCTCCCGATGATATGCCTCCGAATGAGACAACTCAAACTGATGGTATATTGCGTCGAGAATTAGAGCAATCAACGTCTAGATGCTTTTATGAAGCTTGCGATCGCATTACCCAAACGTTATTATCTATGTGTCAGTGGCATATAACTACCAATTTTGGGCCTCCCATGTTGATTGTTGAATGTCCTGATATGCCTACCTACTGGAATATCATCAGTGATATTTCCCAATTAGGTAATAGGTTACAAAGGTTCGCCAATCGGGCAAAAATTCGCGTTTGTCCCCCTCCAGATAATGGTGCGCCCTTTGAAATTCGAGTTAATGAAATCTCTATGTACCGGGATTGGTTTTAACTGGAGTTTCACAGACCAATGGTAAAAGGGAATCAATCTTTCTGCTTCCTTTTGCCTCATAATCTAAATTCAGGAAGCGATCACTACAGGTAAATGATAACTCCCCATACTCCAACATCTTCAGATCCTCCTATGATTAATAGGGGGATTTTGTTGTTCAAGCTAGTTCTTTTACTTGGTTAACTATTGACCTAAAAAACCCTGACTAGCTCCTACATTTATCTCACTAAAAAGTGTCTTATCATCACAACTCACAATCATAGCTACTGTTCTTACTATATCTTCTACAGGCATAGCTTTTTGATATGATTCACTGGAACTATTTTTCTTCAGTAAGGAAGTTGCTACAGATCTTGGATTAATTAAACATACTCGAATTCCTAAACCAGCAAGCTCTTCGGCTAGACTTAAACTGAATCCTCGGATAGCATGTTTAACGGAAGAAGTGAGAACTCGATTTGACTTTGGATGGTATGACAGAGATGACCCTATATTTATTATTAGACTGCCAGGTTCCAAATAACATACCAAGCTAGAAATGATTTGCATTGGTCTAATGACATTAATCAAAAAATCCTTAGTAATATTCTCATAAGTTAATGTCGCAAATTCTTTTGATACATAAGTTCCAACACAATTAACTAAAATCCCAACATTTTTTTGAAGATTTAACGATTCTATTTTCGCTTGTATGACCAGATCGTTATCCTCAAAGTTCATTTGCTCTGTATAAATCTGTAGATTTTCAATTTGACTAAGTTCATTTTTCAGAGCAGATAATTTTTCCAAATTAGTGCCGAATATATATATTTTTTCGACTTGATTAATTAATTCATATGAAATGCCAGAACCAATTCCACCTGTTGCACCGAGTATTATTGCAAAGTCGTAAGATTTAAACCTTTTCCTCATTATACAATTGCTTTCTCATATATTTTGACTTGAAAACCTTGAGGATATTCACATATGATCACACTACTGTAATTATCAAGGTCAGTCTCTCCCTGATAAACAACTTTGAACCCTTTGGGTAAGGCTTTTAACGAATGTTCAATATTTTCTGATTCAACAAATAATATAGTATAAATATCTTCCTTCTCTTGAGAATAAAACTCTAAATAACCATGATTTATCTCAATAACCTGATGCTCTTGGTAACCATCATGAAGACTATTTTTAAATTTAATTCCCAGATTCTTAAGGACATCAAGCATTAACTGAGAAGCTGGTAATTGTAAAGCCAAACCAAGAAAACTAGTATTTGAAAGCTCGGTGTTTACAGTCATTTTGAATACTTAAACCTGTATTTTTGACTCAAAAATAGCAAAATTGTGTAGATACCCAGGGTTTATCATATAGTAATTCCTGCATATGTACAAAGATTTAGAGGTAAATAGTACTAAGAAAAACGGAAAGCTATACTATACTAGGTAAGCATTCCAACTTGTGAACAATGAGCAGTGAGTGATTAGGGAACCAGCGATCGCTACAGATAAATAATAACTCCCCATACTCCAACATCTTCAGATCCCTCCACTCGTAACGGGGGATTTTGTTGTTTTTAGGGCAGTTGTTAATAGTGTTGACATTGTGTATACAAAAAACTATATTTATTGTAGGCACAATAAAGAACAATAATTTATGCAGCCCCATAAAAGAGCGTCAAATCATCAAAACCGCGATGTCACCATCAACATCAGGGCACAACAGGCGCAACGGGATTTAATTGACCAGGCGGCAGAGGCGTTGGGCAAGAATCGTTCTGATTTCATGTTGGAAACAGCTTGTCGGGAAGCGGAAACGGTATTGTTAGATCGGCGGCTGTTTATCCTCGATGAAGACAAGTTTCAGCAATTTATGGAACTATTGGATACACCACCTAGGGACAATCCTCATCTTCGCAGCTTGTTAAATACCAAAGCACCTTGGGAGTAGAGCGTGACAGACTGCCAGTCACAGTCAATCCAAGTTCCCCAACCCATTAAAGAAGACCATCAATGGGAAGATTTTAACTCTGGCAATCCCGAACTGGATTACTGGTTAAAGAAACGGGCGCTTAAAAACGAAAATAGCGGTGCTTCTAGAACTTATGTTGTCACCTTTGAGCAGAAAATTATTGCTTATTATTGCCTCGCAAATGGTGCTGTGATTAATAGGACTGCTCCTGGCAGAGTCAGGCGTAATATGCCAGATCCAATTCCAGTGATGGTTATAGGCAGGTTAGCAGTGGATATCAACTGGCAGGGTCCAGGTATTGGTTATGGCTTGGTGCGAGATGCTGTGCTGCGTACTCTCCAAGCAGCCTCAATTGCGGGTATAAGGGCTATTCTCGTTCATGCTATCTCCGAACCAGCCAAGCAATTTTATTCTAAATGTGGTTTTAGGTCATCTCCTGTTGATCCAATGACATTAATGGTGACAATC
>JASJCJ010000226.1 GCA_030066045.1 Calothrix sp. MO_167.B12 | reverse complement strand
TAACAACCAACAACCAACAACTATTTTCAAGTTAGATGATTTGTGGGACGGGATTATGGGATAATATCGCGGTTTGTTCATCTTTTACCTTCCCCACCGTGCAATCAAACGATAACATCAACGAAATAGCCGATGCCTTACAACAACCCGCAGATCTAAATTTTGAACTACCAGATCCGGAAGACGAGGAAATTCCAGAGCAGGATTTTCTCCAACAAGTGGATGTTGCATGGCAAGTTTGCGATCGCTTTGATTTGCAAACGGAAATCTGGCGGGGTAGAATTTTACGGGCTGTCCGCGATCGCGAAAAGGTGGGAGGCGATGGACGAGGTACGGGTTTCCTGGGTTGGTTGAAGGAACGGGAAATTAGCAAAAGTCAGGCTTACAGTTGGATTCAATTGGCTAATAGTGCGGATACTCTGTTAGAGGAAGGCAAGCTCCAGCCCAGTGCTATCAAGAACTTCAGCAAACGGGCTTTTGTAGAAACCGCCAAAGCTGTACCAGAAGTGCAGGTGATGGTTAGTGAAGCTGCTCAAAAAGGCGATCGCATTACTAGAAGGGAAGTACGACAAATCAACGATGAATGGACAGCCATGACTTCGGATTTGTTACCAGAACCAGTGAAAGTCAAAGCCGCCGATAATACCCTGCCTACCCGTTATATTGCTCCCTTGGTAAAAGAGCTAGAAAAGTTGCCAGAATCCCACCAGGAGTCCTTACAGCAGGAATTAGAAATCAATCCTGATGTGGATACCATCAAGCAAGTTACCACAGAGGCTCGCAACTTAGCCAAGTATCTCAAGGCTTCAGCCCAGGTACAAGCCCTAGATAAAGCCAAGGTAGATATTGAATCTGCCCTAGAAGAAGCACAGCGGGTAGGTTGTTTAAATGTGGCTGCGGACCTAGTCAATCAAGCTTCCCAGATGGAGCAGATGATTGCTAAATTATACATGACTTGGAAGCGCATCAGTAATTTAGCGGATAGGTTGTATGTTGATACTGGTGCTAGTACCCCCAACCTGCGATCGTTCCTCGATTGCGTAGAACCACTAGGAGGGGAAGTAATGGAATTACAAATTAGTGATGTGAGCGATCGTTCTATCCGTTTGCAGATTCAAGAAACCGAATAATCCCATACCAAGTAGTCATCAACTATGGGACCACCCCAATTTTCAAGAATATTGCGTAGTGGGAGCAGCGTTCGACGGCTCGACTGAGCTGAGCCGAACGTCTGAGCTCACGCCGAAGTCTTGCTCCCTCGATATCTGATGCGGGCAGGATGCGGGTAAGATTCGGGCAAGATGCAGGCAAGATGCGGGTAATACCAATTTGAAAAAAGAATGCGACAGATGGGTAGGGGTTTAGCAGTGCTAAACCCCTACGAGTAATTTAATTTATGTGTCGCAAACATTATTTGAATTGGTATAAGATGCGGGCAAGATGCCCGCACTACAATTTAATACAAGGAATAGGAACAGAGAATAAGCAGCAGTGAAGTTGCCCTGTATAATTCAATACGGTTTAGTTAATAAAAATGGTAGGTTGGGTTGAGCGATAGGGAAACCCAACAAACCTTTGATAACGTTGTGTTGCGTTTCTTAATATACAAGGGTGCGTTAGCGTAAGTGCGTAATACCATTTCACTTTATTGGTGATACAAATCATGGAATTGGGCGCAAGCATTGCGCCCCTACATATCACCTAGTAGTTCATTGCATTAGTTATGATAAGTAAACAATTGTAGTGGGAGCGTCTCGCTCCCTGCTGTAATCAGCAAGCGGGTTGTCCGGTCCGCACTACAATAAACTATCAAAATTAATGAAAAAGACCACTAGTATTGCATTTCATTAGTTTTGATAAACATCCCAATTCTAAAATTATTACTGTGTGGTAGTTATAGAAATGAGTAACCCATCAGAATTAATGAAAAAGACCACTAGTATTTGACCACATTAATTTTGCGGGGTAAACCAATTTCTAGACTTATCCTCTTCTTCTATGACTTCGCGCTCTTCGCGCCTTTGCGGTTCCTTCCTCTACCCCTCAGAACAAATGTGGCGGAACACTAGTATTGCATTTCATAAGTTCTGATAGGTAAACAATTGTAGTGGGAGCGTCTCGCTCCCTGCTGTAATCAGGAAGTGGGATTTGGGACCTGCACTACAGCTGCCCTTCAAAACTAATGAAAAGGACTACTAGATATGTATCAATATTTTTGTGAATTGGTATAACGCAGCATTCATCTCGAATTTGGTGCGTTGCGCTGCGCGACAACATACCCTACTTATAATTGATCTATAAAGATATTAATTTTTCAAAATAGAAAATATGGGTGGTGTAGAACTTGCCAGGATAATGGCACCAATAGCAGGTGTTGTCGCAAAACCATTATCAGAGAAGATTCAAAGCAAACTTAACCCTAAGCAACTAGAAAAGGCACTGAATCATGCTATTAAATCAAGTAGTCAGCTTGGAAAAGATTTATTTGAGCGTTGCGAACCAGATGGAATAAATGGAGTTGGTAGTTTCCTAGAGAAATTTTTTAAAGATGTTGTGATTGACGAGTTTCAAAAGTTTATTGAAAACTCAGGTACTCCCCAGATAGATTATCTCGTTAAATCTTTTAATTCGCAGGCTCAGGAAAGTGACAATATTAAACAAATAAATCAAGATTTACTTCAACCTTGGATGGAGGATTTTGTCAATGCTTTTCTTTCAGAAACCAATATATATTTAAAATTTGATATTGCAAAAGATAACTATTTAAATAAACTAGCAGATAGATTGAGTAAACTGCATTTTATCGGAATGCGTGTAGCTGTTAGTGAAAACAATGCTTCTGAAAGATTAGAAAAGATTTTCGTCATGCCTGATGTGGTTGAGGAAGTATCAAAGACTCAGTTAAGTAAAAAACTGGAGTTAGATTCCTATTTGTCAACAGATATTAGCAGAAGACAAGCCGAGTTACTCCAAGCACAGCAAGAAAAAGCATTATGGTTACGGGAACAATCAGAAACACGCAATCCATTTCCAGCACAAAATTTACTAGACCAAAGTAAATCTAAAGGCAATAAAATAGTTTTACTGGGTGTCCCTGGCTCTGGCAAAACCACTTTGATGAATTATTTAGCTTTAAAAATAGCCCAGAGAAAGCTGGCAGATTTAGGATTAGCCCATAATAATATCAATCAAAATTCAATCCCTGTATTTATTCGGATTAGGGAATTAGCACAACTTAAACATCTTGATATTTTAGAATATATTCAAGAATATGCCGCCAAAAATTTACAAGTAACTGATTTACCCAATGGCTGTTTTAAACATTGGTTAGAGCAAGGAGAGGTTGTAATCTTATTAGATGGTTTGGATGAAGTTGCTCAAGAGAATCAGCAAGTAAAAATTGTCGAACATATAGCCAGCTTTCTCCAGGAATTTGATCGCAATCAGGTGATTATTACTTCTCGTCCTGCTGGTTATGAACGGGGATATTTTCGGTTGGATGGCTTTCCTCACTATGAAATTAAAGCTTTTGATGACCCAAAAATCAAACTTTTTATCAGCCAATGGTACGATAGTCGCTGCGACGATGAGAGAGGAGCTGGATGGCAAAAAAGAAATCTACAAGAGGCAATAGAAAGGCAAGATAGAATTAAATTACTAGCAAGAAATCCTCTACTGCTCACAATTATTGCTTTGATTAATCGTGTTGGTGCAAAATTACCCAGAAAACGCCACAAACTTTATGCAAGTGCTGTTGAAACTTTATTAATCGCTTGGGATGATGCTAAAGGTGACGGTAAAGATAAAGACTTGAGCTATCGCTTACCTCCGCAATATCTCAAGCCTGATAATGATTTTGAACCCTTGATGCGAGAAATTGCTTTCTGGATTCACAGTAAAGTTAGTACAGGAGATAAGGAAGGGGGAACTTTAATTAATCAAGATGACTTGATTCAACAACTCACTCACTGCATTTTAATACGCTACAGACGTAAAAGAATTGACTCATATCAGGCGGGAAAAGAAGCAAAATCTTTTCTCGTATATATTCAAGAACGTGCTGGTCTTTTGGATGAGCAAGGGAAAAATTGTTATGCATTTGTCCATAAGACTTTTCAGGAGTATCTAGCTGCGGAATATATCGACTATCGTCATAGTAATGATGATAGTTTTAAAGTTGTTTTAGACAGCATTGGCGAGCATCTTCATGACCCCCACTGGCGGGAAGTTTTACTTTTATTGGTAGCGAAACAGAAATCTAACAAAGCTGCCAGAGCTATTCGTTTAATTTTCGAGAGTGACAGTCCTTATGAACAATGGTTGCATCGTGACCTTTTCTTTGCTGCTGATTGCCTCGCAGAAGATCCACAGGATTTACAACTTTCCGATGATGATCCTTCACAGGAGATTTTAGAACAATTGGTGGAGTTGGAAGTTAGTGATTCACCAGTGGTAATTGATGAAATTCGCGGACAGGTTTTTGAAACCATTTGCAGTCTTAATGAAACGGAATTTACTGACGATGTTCTGGGACTGTTGAAAGAAAAAGAGTCAAGTATAGATAAAGTAAGATTTCAACAATATCGCGCTGCATTGGGACAAAAACAAGCAGCGATTGAACAATTACTAGAACTACTTAAAGACCCCGAATCAGATGTGCGTTTTCGTGCGGCATTTGCCTTGAGAGAAATCAAATCTGAAGCGGCAATACCAGGGTTAATTCAACTTCTCGAACATGAAGACTTATCTGTGCGTTCTAGTGCGGCATATGCCTTGGGAGAAATCAAATCTGAAGCGGCAATACCAGGGTTAATTAAACTTCTCGAACATGAAGACTTATCTGTGCGTTCTAGTGCGGCATATGCCTTGGGAGAAATCAAATCTGAAGCGGCAATACCAGGGTTAATTCAACTTCTCGAAGATGAAGACTCTGATGTGCGTTTTCGTGCGGCATATGCCTTGGGAGAAATCAAATCTGAAGCGGCAATACCAGGGTTAATTCAACTTCTCGAAGATGAAGACTCCTCTGTGCGTTCTCGTGCGGCATCTGCCTTGGGAGAAATCAAATCTGAAGCGGCAATACCAGAGTTAATTAGACTTCTCGAAGATGAAGACTCTGATGTGCGTTTTCGTGCGGCATATGCCTTGGGACAAATCAAATCTGAAGCGGCAATACCAGGGTTAATTAAACTTCTCGAAGATGAAGACTCTGATGTGCGTTTTCGTGCGGCATATGCCTTGGGACAAATCAAATCTGAAGCGGCAATACCAGAGTTAATTAAACTTCTCGAAGATGAAGACTCTGATGTGCGTTTTCGTGCGGCATATGCCTTGGGACAAATCAAATCTGAAGCGGCAATACCAGAGTTAATTAAACTTCTCGAACATCAAGACGACCATGTGCGTTATAGTGCGGTATCTGCCTTGGGACAAATCAAATCTGAAGCGGCAATACCAGAGTTAATTAAACTTCTCGAACATCAAGACGACCATGTGCGTAGAAGTGCGGCATCTGCCTTGGGACAAATCAAATCTGAAGCGGCAATACCAGAGTTAATTAAACTTCTCGAAGATGAAGACTCCTCTGTACGTTATAGTGCGGCATCGGCGCTTGGCAATTTAGGAAATGCATCGGATAAAGTTGTTGTCGCTCTGGAGAAATGGCTTGAGGAACAACAAGATTCAGAATATAAAAAATATGGAATTACTGCTTTGTGGAATTTGGTAGTAGGGACATCCTAGCTAGAAAATAGAGAGTGAAGGAGTGAGGGAGTGAAGGAGTGGGGGAATTATTCAACCTGGTAACGAGGGTTTGGAGGCTCCGCACCGAAAAGATTACCGGATGATGCCGTACTCTCGACGGTAACACACCCTACTGGCGTAGCAAGCTTATTAACCCTCTTTAATCAATCTCGCGCTTATAAAAATCCAAAACCCTTATTTTTACAGAGTTTGATGATTTTAAGCGTAGGTTGGGTTGAGGGACGAAACCCAACAACCAAAAACTTTGGTATTGTTGGGTTTCACTTCGTTCTACCCAACCTACATTTATTTTTCTCTCCCCAGAGTGAGAGAAGAGGGTTAAGGAGAGGGTAAGAGAGGGTTGTGGTGAACGAATGTGATTAGAATGTTTGTCCTATAGCAGATCCATTGTAGGGGCGCAATGCTTGCGCCCTTGCCATTGGTAAAATTATTTTCAAGACTGTTTTTGTTGGGTTGCGCTGTCGCTTAACCCAACCTACACCTAAATGTATAAGAGACGTAGATTTGATGTGAACATCTACGCCTCTCTTCATTATTGGGCAAAGAAAAAAGTTTCTCCTTAGTCCCACTAAATATAGCATCTTATATGATGTCCGCCAAATTACCCATAATATATAGCATTACGCAATTAGGTTAGGACATTTTCACAAATTCGGATGAGGTGGGCACGGCATCAGTCAGCTTACAACCTATGGAAGAATATTGTAGGTGCCGTGCCCCTACAGGATAATTGATTTTTCAAACTTGTACCATTCTCCAGAAAAGCCAGAGGCTCTAGATTCTAGTTACCAGGCTCAGCCTGGTAACTAGGGGAAGGAGGCTCTGCCTCCTGCCTTCTGCCTTCTACTATATAATTAACGCCCAACACCTACATATTGGAACCCAGCACGAATCATGGTTTCAGGATCGAGGAAGTTACGACCATCAATCACCACAGGATGAGTCATTAACTGAGCCATTTTAGGATAGTCTAAATTGCTGAATTGCTCCCACTCAGTTACTAATACCAAAGCATCACAACCATCAGCCAGCCGTTCCGCATCAGTTTCTACCACTACACCAGAAAGACCATGACGCATACCTGTTTGAGAGATAATGGGGTCATAAGCCTTAACCTTAGCTCCCAATCGATTCAACTGCTCAATCAAGTTAAGTGCTGGAGCATCCCGCAAATCATCGGTATCGGGCTTAAAGGTTAAACCAAGTAACCCTACTGTTTTACCTTTGAGGATTTTTAATACTTGCTGGAGTTTCTCTAAAGCAATTAACCGTTGACGCTCGTTAACACTAACCGCCGCTTTCATCAGTTGAGCTTCATAACCATAATCATCCGCAGTGTGAATCAATGCAGAAACGTCTTTGGGGAAACAGGAACCACCCCAACCAATACCAGCATTTAAAAACTTATTACCAATCCGGGAATCTAAACCAATACCCTTAGCAACTTGAGTAACATCAGCACCCACGCGATCGCAAATGTTAGCAACTTCGTTAATAAAACTAATTTTAGTCGCTAAGAAAGCATTGGCAGCATATTTAATCATTTCTGCGGAACTCAAGTCTGTTACCAACACAGATACAGGAGGTAAAGACTGATCTTCTGCATATTGGCGCTCAACAATGGGAGCATACAATTCCTTCATCATGGCAATGGCTTTAGGATTATTACCACCCAAAACAATGCGATCGGGGTTGAAGGTATCATAAACTGCCGAGCCTTCCCGTAAAAACTCTGGATTGCTGACGACATCAAACCCAGCCTCGTATTCCCCTAATCCTCCCTCATTTGGTACACCACCTGCTGGTACTAGGTTTTTTTGACGCTCGGCAATACCATCCATGACAATCATGCGTACCCAATCTCCTGAACCAATGGGCACTGTAGACTTATTAACAATTACTTTATAGCCACTATTTAAGTTAGTACCAATTCCCTTGGCTACAGCTTCCACATAGCGGGTATCACTTTCACCAGTAGGTAATGGTGGTGTACCCACAGCGATGAATAAAATCTCACCGTGGTTTACCCCTGCTGCTAAATCCGTGGTGAATTGAATTTTGCCACTTTGGATGGCATTTTGCATAATTTCTGATAATCCAGGCTCAAAAATAGGAGATTGCCCAGATTTCATAATTTTGACTTTTTCTTCGTTGTTGTCTACACAAATGACATCATGTCCGATGTGAGCCAAGCAAGCACCTGTTACTAAACCTACATAACCAGTACCGATCACACAAACACGCATTCTTTGAACTCCTTGCTTTATGGGGATGATTTACAGACAAAAGGGTACGAGCTAACGCTCTATGTCAGGCTGACTCTGCCAGATATGCAAAAGATTCCTCACCCTACTTTTGTATCAGCATTCATGCGATCGCGGAAATCTTCTACAGTCAGTTTTAAACCTTCTTGTAGAGGTACACTAGGTTCCCAATTTAACAAAGTTTTGGCTTTGCTAATATCAGGACGACGGCGGCGAGGATCGTCGGATGGTAATGGTTCAAACTGAATTTGAGCATCGGGATTAACCAAATTTTGCACCGCTTGAGCCAATTCTAAAATGGTGTATTCATCGGGATTGCCCAGATTCACTGGACCAACATATTCCCCATTCATCAGCCGCATTAATCCGTCCACTAAGTCAGAAACGTAACAAAAGCTACGAGTTTGCGAACCATCTCCATAAACTGTTAATGGAATACCTCGTAAAGCTTGGAAAACAAAGTTACTAACCACTCGACCATCATGTTCTAACATCCTTGGTCCATAGGTGTTAAAAATTCGGGCAACTCGGATATCAACTTTATTTTGTCTGTAGTAATCAAATGAAAGGGTTTCTGCAATCCGCTTCCCTTCGTCATAGCAGGAACGCAATCCAATCGGATTAACGCTACCTCTGTATTCTTCACTTTGGGGGTGAACTTCTGGATCTCCGTATACTTCACTAGTAGAGGCTAACAAAAAACGTGCTTTCACACGCTTTGCTAAACCCAACATATTCAGCGTACCCATGACGTTAGTTTTTACAGTTTTGACTGGGTTGTGCTGATAGTGTACGGGGGAAGCAGGGCAGGCTAAATGGTAAATTTGATCGACTTCCAGGCGAATGGGTTCGGTAATATCGTGGCGAATTAGTTCAAAGTACGGATGACTCATCCATTTGAGGATGTTACGCTTATGACCCGTGTAAAAATTATCTAGGCAAAGGACTTCGTGTCCTTCATTGATTAGTCGATCAATTAGATGGGAACCGATAAATCCAGCTCCGCCCGTCACTAAAATTCTCATAATTTCCCAGATTTTTACAGTATTGACGTTAGAAATGTTGCTTTTGTTTCTAGAGTACCCAAAGTTGGTACGTAAATTAATTACACAGGATTCAGAATTTTTCGAGTTAGATTAACATTTAAAAGTTAATTATCAAATAATTCAACTAACAAAATATCAAAGATTACCTAGTATTTATACTGGTCTAGCTAGTAACTTTACTAAATCTTCAAATATTTCCAGCTTTTCTATGAATAGTACTCATAATTGAATCGCAAATCTATTTTCTGGAGATTGGAAGCATTTATAGCCAGTACTGACGATATTGTCACAATCAGTGGTTGGTGCGTGATCCTAGAAGGCTTATTGTTGCGTACAATATTTATCCAAGTGTCACACACCCTACGGTTATTAATGTGCCAGTTGCGTAAGTCCTAATAGCAATAAGCACATAGGTTAAAGACATTATGTTTTGCCCAAAGGAAAAGGGGGAAAGGATAAAGGGAAAAATGTCCTAAGCCAAAAACGTAGTGCTATGGGGAACACCAAAAAATAAATTCTCCAATTCCATCGACTCAAACTACTTTCTTTACTTCCCTGTTCCTCTGTTCCTCTGTTCCTCTGCTCCTCTACATTCCGAGGGATTAGTTCGTTTTTGATTTGTCAGTCCCATATTACCTGCTGTGCCGATCTAAATTATTTTTAGCATATTGGTCAACTTTTTGACATTCCTCAGCCTAAAGGCATAAACTATTGCTCTGTCCCATTAATTTTGATGGGTTTTATCTTATACTACTAATCAGAGCGATGTGGACTTTTAAGTCCACGAGCAAACTGCGATCGCATAAAATTTGGGTGTACTCGTGATGAAGCATAAAGTTCATCTTTTAACAGAGCAAAAACAAGAACTACTGGACATCGTAAAAAAAGGTTCAAGTAGTGCTAGAATAATTCGTAGGGCGCACACCTTACTAATGGCTAGTGAAGGTAAGACGGATAAAATAATATCTGAGACCTTACATATATCAATACCAACTGTTGAAAGAACTCGTAAACAATTCTGTAACTTAGGTTTAGAAAAAACACTTAAAGAACGCCAACGTAGTGGTAAGCCGCCCAAATTAACTCTCAAAGAACAAGCATATTTAATTGCCACAACTTGTAGCGATGCACCATCCGGTAGAGAACGTTGGACTTTAAGATTATTAGCAGAGAAAATAGTCAGTCTTGAAATAGTAGATAGTTTGGGCAAAAGTACAGTTGGTAGGATATTAAAAAAAACTCATTAAAACCTTGGTTAAAAGAGCAGTGGTGTATCCCTTCATGTAGTTCAGAATTTGTATTAAAAATGGAAGATGTACTTGATTTATATGCTCATCCAGTAGATATAGAGAGTCCATTGGTCTGTTTTGATGAAAGGCTATGCCAGTTAATTGAAGATGTAAAGCAACCAATACTACCTGTACCGAAAAAACAAGATAAACCAGGTAAAAATAAAAAAATTGATTATGAGTATGAGCGCAAAGGAACTTGTAATTTATTTGCTTTCTTTGCTCCATATTTGGGATGGAGACATATTAAAGTCACTCAAAGGAGAACAAAAGTTGATTTCGCTTACTGCATGAAAGACTTAGTCGATGTTCATTTTAAAGAAGCTAAGGTTATTCGATTAGTAATGGATAATTTAAATACTCATACTACTGCTGCTTTATATGAAGTATTTGAACC
>JASJCJ010000225.1 GCA_030066045.1 Calothrix sp. MO_167.B12 | reverse complement strand
CGCTTTTCGTTCATAAGTAGGTGTAGTGTGTGACCCCTCGCTATTGTGAGATAAATTCAACACTAGCACACTAGATTTATGTAAAAATACGGAGATAGAGAAGTATTCCTTCACTCCCTCACTCCTTCCCTCCTTCACTCCTTCACTCCCTCACTCCTTCACTCCCTCACTCCCTCACTCCCTCACTCCCTCACTCCCTCACTCCCTCACAGCTACACAGGCATTCACCAAAGGTAACAAGGGACCGAGTTGTTCTTGACCATTTACCGCCAGTTCACTATGACACAAATACACCCTAGTAGATACACGGGCAAGTAAATCAGCCAAAATCCGCCTTAGTCTTTGTGTCTCTGCCCATTGTTCATCCTCCGCCGTCCACGGTTCCCCTAATCTGTCTCGTAAAAAGTAATTTGCACCAAATAAGGTGGCTGCTCCTCCTTTTGCCCACAATGGCGAACCCGTATCTAGCCAGAAATGCCAAGGATGAGATTGTCTACTGGAGCGATATTGGAAAATAGTAGCCAAGGTGACAGCATTAGATAGGGGACCAAAGGGACGCACTGGATAGGGATTGGCGGTGATGGTTCCCCGGCGTAATAGTTTAATAAACTCAGCAATAGTCCTGTGTTTATCCCGATTCTCCGTATTAGTTACAGTTTGAGTTTGTCGTAATCTGGTATCAATTTCCCAATAATGTTGAGCAGTTTCCAGTAATTCCCGCAATGCTGCCAATTGGTCGTAGGGCAAATTGCTACCATTCCACAGAAAATCTTGGATTGCTCGATCTAAAAGGGATATGGGGCTAGGAATCAACCGTAATTCTTGTTGCTCGCGCTGTTTTATTAACCACTCTAATATCTCACCATAGGCAGTAGTGGCAGCATATCCCAATCTATCCCACCGATTAAAAGTATTAGCTGGTAATAAATTCGGGATATCCAAATGGGAAACAAAGCAATAATCAGCAATTAATCCCGCCCTGACGGGGTCTATACGGGGGGATGGGGGTAAAAACTCATTTTTCTCCTCTTCCACCCTTTCTCCCCCTTTTCCGCTCAATACCACCAGCATTTCCGCCACCTCATCCCGATCCACTAACCGCCCCAAACCGGGATAAACTAGAGCCAGGACAGTTAATAAAGCGCGAACCTGGGGTGAACTAATTAAGGGACGTTGATCATGGAGAGATTCTACAGCAATCCCCTGTTTATTGAGGATTTCTATTAAAGTATAGCGGGCGATCGCATCTAAACCGGGAGCGATGACAGCCACCTCTTTCGGTTGTGCTTGTCCTGTTTGAATAATTTGAGTAATGATTTCTGCTGTATGGCGTAATAATTGGGCGCGGGAAGTGGTTTGTAGTAACTGTACAGTCTGAGGTAGCTGCAACAATGTCATTGGTTCTGTAACTAATTCCATCATTGGTGCAGCTAGCATATCTGCAAGATTACTTTGAGGAAATCCCGTTAACGTTTCTCTATGACAGCGAGCCGCCAAACCTTCCATATAATTGGGATCTGCTCCCAATCCCAACCGCACAATACTATCTGGGTTATAGCTAAAACCACCTACCGCTCCCCAATCCAACAAAAATTCAAACAAATGACGGGCAACTGCTGGATAATCTTGCACATCATCAGCCAACACACCTTGATAACGTTTATATAGTTGTTGTTGGTATTGGGTATCTGTCAGCAAGTACTGACTGTAAAGTTCAGTCACAATACCGTAGGTGAGAAATCCCTGTTGCAAACACCAGTTCCGCCAATCTAATAGCAAAGACGCTAAAAATTCTGCTTCTAGGTTAGTACTATTAACCTCTGGCAACAATGCAGAAGTCAAAACAGTGGTAATATCTTCACAAGGAATACCGCCATAAGCCGCCAATTGTAACAAGTCGAGGACGCGGCGCACCAAACGGTACTCCCCCATTCCCGCACGTCGCAGAGTTTCCTCATCCAACCTATCGCGCCAAAGTTTGGTGGCTAACTCTTGTTCCGTTTCTGGACGCAATCGTACCGGAAACTGTGCCTTCAACTGCAACGATTTAATCAGTAGGGGCCAAAATAAAATGACTTCATCCTGAAAGAAACCCAGAGGAGTTTGGCAACGAACTGGATATTTTCCCTGCGTTGAGGTAATAATTTGATCTGAAATTTGGCGACGGTTTTCACTGTTGGCAGCTAGAACCAAAAATCCAGATAATTTTTGATTTATATGTAAATTGCTAGATATATTAACGCCACTATTTTGTTGATGATTATTAGTATAAAATGCTTCCCTGATCGGCTGTTCTGCCTGCATCCAAATAGCAAATTGCTCTATCAAACGGGTGGTTTTCCCACTACGGCTAGAACCAACAATCCAGATTGAATCAAAAATCACATACTTCTCCTGTTCATATTCTAGATCGCCATTCCTAAGTTAGGATTAAGCTTAAAACAACTTGGTGCATTGCAGTGGAATTGAATCAGGCAGAAGGCAGGAGGCAGTCCCAATGAAAAAAATTCACCACCAAGTATGAAAGAGGGTTCTTTCCCCTACACCCCACACCCTACACCCCACAACCTCTTTAAAGCTAGCCCTCCATGAACGTTTGTACACAACCAAGCATGAAAATAGCTCTTACCTATTCCCTATTAAGAGTTCCCTATTTTCAAGTTAGCCCCCCACGGTCAAATCCCACAACCTGCCCATGAAAAACCTCACCCTCGCTTTTTGCGATGCAAAAATCTTTCCCTCTCCTTATTAAGGAGAGGGATGTCCGCTCTTGCCAGAGTGAGGTTCTTTTCAAGTTAGCCCCACTCTGCTCCAAGCCGCGCTTCGCTCGTCTACATTAACGTTTTTACACAACCAGGCATGAAAATACCTCTTACCTTTTCCCTGTTTCCTATTTCCTGTTAAGAGTTCCCTATTTTCTAGCTAGCCCTCCACGGGCAAATCTCACAACCAAGCCATGAAAAATGTTTCGGATTCACTGTCAACCGTCAACTAACAACTAACAACCAACAACCATTTTCAAGTTAGGGAGCAGAAGGTTCCACTCCAGAAGGGGATGCCTTCTCTGCTTACTTACTTCTACCTTCTTGCACTAGATGACTACCCCCGATGAATAACTCTGGTTTTCGCGACAAAATTTATCCTGTATTGCAGGCGGCTTATCGGTGGTACTTAAAAGCCCCTGAACGTTCCCTCGAAGTTGCTCATGCAGCTGCTTTGAAAATTAAAGCCATAGAAGATGAACACTTTAATGGTAATAAAATAGACCCTAATACTGCAAAGTATAGTAGCAGTATGATGGATTATTTTCAAGCAGATTTACAACAACAATTAAGAATTATTCGCACAAGGCTGAAAATATTTAATACTAGTCGCACTTTATTACAACCATCTCCGACAAAACCTGTAGATAAAGATAGTGAGGAGAGTAATGGAATTAATTTAATTTTAGAAAAATTAAGATTTATTGATGAAATTACCAGTAAATATGTTCGAGATAACGAAATTATATACTCCGATCAATTAGTTACTAGCGATCGCTCTATATCTCTCGAGCGCACAGAAGGACAACAACAAAACACTAGAACCCAGCCAGAAGAACGCAGCAAAGCCAATACAACAGGGGTATTACCCCGTTCTATTTTCAATACCATTAACCGCCTACAAGTTGAATTAGATCCCAATGCAGAACAAGATGTAGTCAAGAAATTTCGTAAATCTCAACAGAGAACCATTATTTCTGTAAGATTTATATTATTACTGATTGTAGTGCCTATTCTGACTCATCAAATTTCCAAAGCTTTTGTTGTTAGTCCAGTGGTAGATAAATTTCATTTATTGGAAAGGTTGCATAATCCTGAGGAAGTTGCATTTTTTCTCAATTATGAAATGGAAGAAGAGGCTCTGAAAGAATTACATAAATTTGAGGAAAAAATTAGATTTGAGAATCTGATTAATGAAATCAATCCCTTATCTAAAACACAGATAGAGATAAAGGTTAAAGAAGAAGCTCAACATATTGCTAAAAGGTATAAGAGAGTTAGCAATAATGCTATCAAAAATGTTTTTGCTGATATGTTGTCTGTTGTTGCTTTTGTTTGGCTGTTAGTAATCAGTAAAAGAGATATTGCCGTACTTAAAGAATTTTTAGATAATATTATCTATGGTTTAAGTGATAGTGCCAAAGCATTTATAATTATCTTGTTTACAGATATTTTTGTGGGATTCCACTCACCCCACGGTTGGGAAGTAATTCTAGAAGGTGTATCTCGCCATTGGGGATTGCCAGCTAATCATGAGTTTATTTTTCTATTCATTGCCACATTTCCCGTGGTTCTAGATACTATTTTTAAGTACTGGATATTCCGCTATTTAAATCGTATTTCACCTTCTGCGGTGGCAACTTACCGGAATATGAATGAGTAATAAGTCAAGCTCCCTTCGGTGCTATTAAATTGCCGAAGGCTTCTGTCTTAGTCAGGCAGGAGGCAGAAGGCAACACCGTTTAATAAATTTGATTGGCTGAATGTCGCCCTGCTCAACAACCGATTATTTCCCCATCTGTTCCCATTAGCGATTGCAACATCCACTCTGTTTGCAGCTCTATTTCTATAGAGCTAGCTTCCTCAAGTCTAAGGTCTGGAAAAATTGCCAGTTTCAATAGGACGCACTAATTGACCAGTAATAATGCGATGGTTCCCATTAACAATAACTTGGTCTGTATTTTTGAGTGTACCACGAACAAAAACGCGATCGCTTTTTGTATGCAAAACTTCTACATCTCGTTGCTCAACAGGGAAAATTTTCTTAGAATTAGCAGCAACATTTTCTGATTTTCCCAATACATAACAAGACCATAAACCCCTTACTCCCTTCACCAGAGCTGTGGTTGGTAGCCAGTATCCAGAATTGGCAATAGTTTCAGTTAATTTTAACCGAACTACCTGTCCAGCTCTAACTTCCCTAGCTGCTGATCTATTCAAACCCAGGACAACTGTTAAGGTGCGAGTAGCGGAATCTAGTTGGGGAAGGGTTGATAAAACTTTGGCTTGATATGTCCTTGTACCAATTTGTAACTGCTGGTTGCTACCGAGAGGAATTTGCCTGGCGGAATTGACAGGAACACCAATATGTGCTTCTAGTGCTTTGTCTGACACGAGAGTGAGAATTGATTGACCAGTAGAGACGACAGTACCTTCATCCACTAAACGGTTGGCAATTCTTCCACTAAAAGGAGCTTTGAGGATGCTTTGTTCCAGTTCAATTTCTAGAGTAGCTAGTTTAGCATCTAATTTTTGCAGCAGTGCTTGTTGGGCTTCAATTTTTTCGGGGCGCGTACCCCTTTGTAATTCATCGAGCTTACTTTGGGCTTCATTCAGACGAGCTTGAAGGGTATTAACATCAGTGGTGGCTTCGTCAAATTGCTCACGAGAAATAGCTCCAGAGGTATAAAGCTCTTGGCGACGCTTACTTTTGGTTTGAGCTAGTTTCAATTGGGAGTGCAAACTTTTAACAGTTGACTTGGCAGCAGCAATGGTTTCGGTACGAGAGCCAGCTTGTAATTCTTTTAACAGTGCATTTACTTGTTTTCTTTCCGCGAGGAGTTCTTGCTGTTTGGCTTTCAGGTTTTTTGTATCTAGGAAAGCCAGGGGAGTACCAACTGGGACTGGATCTCCTTGATCAACTGTGAGGCTGAGTAATTTACCACCTCGCTCAAAGCCAAGGGAACTACTACGGCGAGGGATAATGGTGCCAGTATAGGTGCGCTCAACTTGGTAGGAGTTAACTGAGTTGGCCTTGATGGTGTCAACGGTCAGAATGGTAATTGGCTCAGAATCTTGAGCAGTTGCTTCTTGACTGGTTTGGAGAGTTGACAAAATTGGTAGCTTTGACACCCATTTCCGACCAGGGGGTGTAAAGAAAAAAACTAACAAACCTGATATTAGCAGGATAGTTGCTCGACCTAATAAAGTTAATTTTGTGGTTTTATTATGGTAATTGGGGTTGAGGTCAATTTGAGCGGAGTCTAGCTCGTTTTCTGTATGCTTCTGGTCTAATGGCTCATTCATAATATTGGTTTCCCAGAAAGTTTGAAAGGTATAGCATAGTTTCGCCCTATCAGTAGTAAGTAAGCACAAGGGACAAAGAATAATGCTAATACGGTAGCACCACCAACTCCTCCAGCAATGCAAAGAGCTAAAGGTGGCCACAATTCACCACCATCTAGAAAGAGGGGGATAAAACCAGCAATGGTGGTAATGGTGGTAGTAAGAACATGGCGAGTGGAGCGGACAATCACTTTTACCATAGCTGAGCGATCGCCTTTTCTGGCTTGGGGATCGTTACGGATAGCAGCGAGAACCACAATTGAGTCATTAATTGCCACACCAATTAAACCCATCATGCCCAGAATAGACATAAAACCAAGGGGATAACCGAAAAACCACAAGCAAGCTAGAGCTAGACCGACTGAACCTATAGCAACTAGAAAGATAATACCAGCACTACGGAAGGAATTGAAGGAGAGGACGAGGGTGGCAACCATTAAAATAATGAGAATGCCTAGGGTAGAAAATAAATTACCTACTGCGTCATTGCGTTCAGCTGATTCTCCACCCCATTCCATTGAATAACCGGGAGGAAGTTGAAAATTACTGTCGCTTAGGCGTTGTTTGAAATCGGCTAATACCGTTGAGGGCAATACTCCTGCTTTGATAAAACCTTGGACTGTATTCACCCTTTGACCATTGCGTCGAGTAATAATGGCGGTTTCGGGAACCAAGTTGATTTCACCAAGGGCAGATAGGGGAACCGAAGCAGAATTTTTTGGGGATAATTGGTTACTCGGAACTAGGTCGAGGGTAGTAATTTGATCCAGGTTAGCGCGTGAGTTATTAGCTAAACGAACCCGAACTGGTAATTCTTCTGTATCTTCGAGGATGGAACCGCCGAGAATACCTTCTAAGTTGGCATTGAGTTGTTGAGCTATTTGGGTATTATCCAGTCCCGTGAGTTGGGCTTGTTCTTCATCTAAGGAGAGAGCTAGTTTGGGTAGGGCTTCTCCTAAACTGGTGCGGGTATGGGTAACGTGGTTAACTTGAACTAATTGGGAGCGAGCTTGGTTCCCTAGTTTTTGGATAAGGTCTAGGTTGGGACCGTAAAAACGTAGTTCGATTGGAGGAACAGGTTTTGATTGTTCTAGTTGTTTTACTAAAACTCGGGCCGAGGGACAGGCTTGGTTGAGTTTCTTTTGTAGAGTTTGAATCATTTGGCGACTAGATTTACCAGAGCTTATTTGAACCATTGCTGCAGCATAGTTTGCTCTTTGTCCCTTAATTCTTTCTTGATCGATAGTGTAGTAGAAAGCAGGAGCATAGGAACCGAAAAACCAATGAAGGTCAGTCACTTCCGACTGTTGCCGAATAACATCGCTTGCTGTCTCAACCACAGCTTGGGTCTTTTCTAAGGAGGCAGATAAAGGAAGTTCCAACTCAATTTGAAATTGATCTCGCTCTGCTGGAGGGAAAAACTGCTCTGGAATAGAACTCGCCATGAGAAAGCCTGTGACGGGCAAGCTCAGAGCTAACACAATTCCTAATACAGGAGTTGCTAAGATAGAACCTAGAGTATGACGATAAAATTTAGTTAATCGGGAATTGGAAAAACCTGTTTTCCACCAGGCGGAGTCTCTGTTATGGTTTTCTGTTTTTTGGTGTATCCTACCTATGATTGCGGGAATGACCGTTAAGGACAATAACAGGGAACTGCCTAGGGCAATTATGACACTTAAGGAAATTGTTCTTAGATATTCACCAACATTTCCAGAAAGAAGCGCGATGGGAACAAAGGTTAACACAGTAGTTAGAGTTGATGCCAGCAAAGGAATGGCTAGATAGCTTACTGCTTGGGAGATAGCTTTGTGGGGTGGCCAACCTTCTCTCAGTAAATGTTCCATTTCATCCACAACAACCACTGCGTTATCAATCAACATCCCTAGGGCAATAACTAGACCAGTTAGTGACATCTGATGTAGAGGAATGGATAATACTCTCATTCCTCCGAATACCATAAGTACTGACAAGGGAAGTGAGAAACCTAGTACTAGGGCCGATTTTCCTCCCATAAGAAAAGCCGTAGTGATAACCACAAATACAGCACCAAATAGCAGGTTTTTGAATAGATTATTTAATCGGGTTTCAACATAACGATTTTGGTCGAGAATTGTTTCTAAACCAATGCCTGGGGAAATATTGCTGCGAAACTCTTCTAGGGTTTGCTGAGCTTCTCTCATCCATTGATCTATACGTCTGTTAGGTTCAATCAATACCCCTAGGGTAATTCCTGGTTTACCATTAATAATAGCTAGTTCATTAGGTGGCTCTTGTCTAGTTTTTTTCACTAAGGCAATATCCCCTAAGCGGGCTAACTGTTGTGAATTGTTGCCTATACGGATAGGAATTTGCCTGATACGTTCTAGAGAGTCTAATTCACTTTCTACCTCAATTAGTAGGTCATTTTGGCGACCATGTAACCTTCCTGAAGATACTTTGGCATCGCTGAGGCGAATTTGTTGAGAAAGCTGTTGAGGAGTAAGTCCTAAAGTAGCTAAGTCGTTAGGATCTATTTCGACGAGTATCTCTTCCGAGGGAGCCCCCCAAAACTCGATTTTCTCTATACTTCCAACCTTGTATAGTTGTTGTTTTAGTTCTTCTGCGATCCGGTTTAAGACGGCATAGTTTGGCGAAGAATCTAGTTCCCAAGTGAGGGCAACTATCAGTGTATAACCTCTACCGACATTGCTATCTTCAAGATTGGGTGCTATCACTTCTGGTGGCAATTGGGGAGTGATGTCGCCAAGTTGATCGCGTACACGAGACCAAACCTCGTCATGATTTTTGACTGTGTCTTGAAGTTCGATCAGGATAAATGAAGTTCCAAGTTGTGAGGTCGATTCTAGCGATTTAATCTCCTCAATTTCTTGTAATTTTTGTTCTAATTTCTCGGTTACTAGAGATTCTACCCTTTCGGCACTTGCGCTTGGAAAACGAGTAGTTATCTTACCAAACCACTGGCTGATAGCTGGATCTTCCATCCGGGGTAGGATACTGAAGGAAGAAAGTCCCCACACTAAGATAAGGCAAATGGTCAGAATTAGAAGTCGAGGGCTGCGGTAGAAGCTGTTCCACATTATCAAAAATTTTCTACTTATTTTTTAAATCAGATAGAAAGCACATACCCAAGCTGAAATAAAACAAAGAAAGCTAATACAGGAAAGACTATTTGCACGCCCCAAAGTTGCACAGGCATTTTACCTAGCATTATAAATATCCCAGCCAATAGACATCTCCAATAGTTAAACTGAAATACTGAAACCATTGGAAAAAAGTAACAAGCGATACAGACAGCAATAAAGCCATGACAAGCATATAAAATGCGATCACGAAATGCTATTTTGTGATCGCACTTTTCGCTTCTAAAGTTTTTACATATAAGCTGTACCAACTTAAGTTGCTAGCTGGCGAGACAACAAGTCTATAAATAAACTGGTCGGATTAAGCTTGCACTTAAGCTATAAATTAGAAGCGTTTGCCCTGAGCATTTAGGTCATTTCTTTTTTCTAGCTGAAACTAGTAAGTAATATTTAAGAGCCTCAACTTGTCTATAGTAAAAGCTCATGTAATGTTGGAGGGTGGAAAAGTCCAATTGATGATTTAGAAACTTTTCATGAACAAACTCAACTGCATACCGATAATGCCTCCTCCAGCAATTTTCAGTGGCATCAACAATGGCGATAGATTCAAATCCCACTTGGCGGCACAAAGCTTCATAAGCATCTACATCCTGAACATAATTTTCATCTTCAACCCTGTGTAGAAAATTTTCTTCGCCTTCACTGGTCAATAGAATATCAGACAGAACCAAATATCCACCAGGCTTTAAAACACGCAATGCCTCCTTCAAAAATCTCTCACGGGTATTAAAATGGAACGCAGCCTCGACACAGATTACTGTATCAAAGGAATTATTTTCAAATTGCAAGGAGGTCGCATCCATTAACTGAAAAGTGGTAGCTGGAAGATTTTTTCGGCAGTCTGACAATTGTTTTTCTGAAATATTGATACCAGTAATTTTATCTGGAGAATAAAATTTTGTTAAATAGCGTGTTGTCTCGCCCTTACCACAAGCAACATCCAGAATATCCCCCTGCTTCTCTGGAATAAAATCTAAGAGCTTTGACATTAACAGGTCACAAGCTTCTTTTGGAGTAATTACTTCATCATCCCAGTAACCCAAGTTTACATAGTCGCTTTGTTGATAAAAATCTAAAAGATCAGGGCTGTACATATGTGAATCATAAAAATTGTTAATGGTGTTACTTAAGTTTTCTAAATTTATAGACATTAGTTTTTCCTCAAATGATTTTCAATACGTCCAGGACTCATACCAATTCTCTAAATGAAAGCAAAAAAGAGTTTAGTGATAACAGGGTTTTAGCCTCCAAATTTTGTCGAACTCATGTACTATTATATTAGGGTTTTCACTGGAATCGCAAGGATTTCAACTGTTGTGATTTCCCAACAACTCTATTAATCATTGTGAGAATGCTCAAATTCATAAACATAAAATAGGCGGGTGAATTTTTTAAGTAAATAGCC
>JASJCJ010000224.1 GCA_030066045.1 Calothrix sp. MO_167.B12 | reverse complement strand
AAGCTAACTTGTTGATGAACTAAAACAAAGTCTGGCAAGCCCAAAATAACACAAATTGACTCTCATCATTTATTTCTGTTTGCAAAATAGGGAGGGAAGGAGTTCGGAGTTCGGAGTTCGGAGTTCGGAGTTTGGAGTTTGGAGTTCAGGAGTAGGGGCGGGGTTTCCCCGCCCAGAGTGAGGGAATTATTTTCATCTGCAGGTTGTGGACAAAATATTGTCCATGTAGACGCGCGAAGGGTGGCTTGGAGCAGAGTGGGGCTAACTTGAAAATGGTTGTTAGTTGTTAGTTGTTAGTTGATGGTTGACAACTGAGGTGTAGGAGCCGCAGTAGGGGCGCATTGCGTGCGCCCTTGAGGGGTTAGTCACAAAGCATTTTTCAGATCCTTGGTTGTGAGATTTTCCTGTGGGGGACTAGCGTCAAGAAGAGACGCACTCCTCCACCGATGTGGTGGGGGCTTGAGGTGCCCACTAATCGGGAGCCATCAAATCGCAGATTTTGATGGGGGAGGAGGACCCTTGGGGCTTATTGCCCCGGACACGGGGCACCGGACACAGAGCGCTCCGCGTCCCCGCGTCATCCGGTTGAAAATAGGGAGTGTATTCCGCCACATTAGTTGATCAGGTAAGGTGATCCCCGACTTCTGAATCAATATCCGCACATCATTGGAACCTCAGATAGAAGTGGGGGATCTAAATGCCCGCGACTGATCAAAATTCATTACATGAACCACTAGATTGAAAAAGTTATTTTGTAAACAAATATATTTTTTGGCAGTTATGTGGCATACTTCATCACTAAGCTGAAACTGCTTCGATGAAACAATGGCAACTTACCTCTCTTCTATAAAAGGCAAAGCGGCAGGTATGATTGCTCCATCCTTGCTAATATCAAAAATTTATACACCAATAAAATCACAAAACATTACTTTTTCGCAGAGGACTTAAAATATGCTGGAATTAATTGGTTCGGGTTTGATGACTGTCTGGCTGAATATGGCAGGAGTAGAAGTCAAGCCTTTAGAGGCGTTGGAAACTTTGACTTGGCAAAGTACTCCCGGACTAGTTGTGCTTCCTGATCCAAATCCGGTAAGTAAAAATACTGTAAAACAATATCTACAAGGTTTAGTCAAAACTAAATTAATTGATACAAGTTTAGCTCAGAGTCAAGGGATTTGGATGCAGTCTGGTCCAATGCTAATGGCAAATCATCAAGGTACAACCCCTGTACCGGCAGCTTCTTTAACTAAAATTGCTACCTCCCTAGTAGCTCTAAAAACTTTTGGACCCAATTATCAGTTTGAAACTTTAGTTAGTACTACAGGAACTATTAAAAACGGGGTTGTATTTGGTGATTTGATAATTAAGGGAGGGGGCGATCCTTTATTTGTATGGGAGGAAGCGATCGCCCTTGGTAATAGCCTCAACAAAATGGGAATTAAGCAGGTCAAGGGGAATTTAATTGTTGTTGGCAATTTCGCCATGAATTTCCAGCGTAACCCAGTTTTAGCAGGTCAATTATTCAGACAAGCTCTCAATCACTCTAACTGGAACCGCAGTATTACCATGCAGTACTCGCGCATGGCTCAGGGTACTCCCAAACCAAAGGTAGAAATTACTGGACAAGTAAAAACCCAGTCCTCAGTTTCCCAACGAGCTACTTTACTGCTCCGCCATAAATCCTTACCAATGAAGCGGTTGATTAAGGAGATGAATGTTTTTAGTAATAATGAGATGGCAGAGATGTTAGCAGAGGCTACGGGTGGTATTGATGTACTACAAACTAAAGCTGCTCAACTTGCCAAAGTACCAAAGTCAGAAATTCAGTTAATTAATGGTTCCGGACTAGGTGTAGACAATCGCATTTCCCCCAGAGCTGCTTGTGCAATGTTGATGGCAACTCAAAAGGAAGCACTGGCTCATAATCTCAATTTAGCGGATTTATTTCCTGCATCTGGCTTCGATCGCCGGGGAACCATTATGTATGCCAGAAACCTTCCTAAAGCGACGGTAATTAAAACAGGTACTCTCAATACTGTGAGTGCTTTAGCCGGGGTATTACCTACCCGCGATCGCGGTTTGGTTTGGTTTGCGATCATCAATCGCGGTCATCGAATTTCTGCTTTCCGTTCCCAACAAGACAAGTTGTTAAACAAATTAGTCAAACAGCTACGGGTATCACCAAAAGTCCCTGCTGCTATTACTCCCCATGCTGACACGAAAGCTCTACCAAAACTTGGTGCTGTCAGTCGCAATGAAATTGTTTATGGTGGGTAGTTGGTGGTTGTTAGTTGTTAGTTGTTAGTTGACAGTTGACAGTTGACAGTTGACAGTTGACAGTTGACAGTTGACAGTTGACAGTTGACAGTTGACGGGATGATGAAGAAAAATTTGTCCTCATCTCCCCATCTCCCCATCTCCTCATCTCCCCATCTCCCCATCTCCTCATCTCCCCATCTCCTCATCTCCCCATCTCCCCATCTCCTCATCTCCCCATTTCCCCATCTCCTCATCTCCCCATCTCCTCATCTCCCCATCTCCTCATCTCCCCATCTCCCCATCTCCCCATCTCCCCATCTCCCCATCTCCCCACACTCCGAACCCCGAACTCCGAACTCCGAACTCCGAACTCCTACTAAGGGACAATCTCTGTCACCACCCTTTTACCGGCGTTACCACCACTAACCACTATATTTTCCGTTTGGAGATTACCCACGGCTTTGTCTCCATTAAAAGTTAATGGGGGTTTAACTTGTTTGTAGACCACATTTCCCCGAGCTTCAATGGATTTCTGGTTGAGAAACCAAGTTAATTTTTGGGATTTGACGGATTGCTTACGTTGCCCAATTGCATGAACATTCCCTGTTAAATAAACTATTCTCTGGGGAATCTTTAATTCTCCGCGATCGCCTGTAACTCTGACATTTTCTGTCTTATGTAATACCCGTATGGGAGTTTTGCTGTTAACAGTTTCAGTATTCATGTTCCATGTCATGGCTTTACTGGCGATGTGCATGGGGGGTTCTAACAGATTTATTTGGGCATTTTTCGTAATCTGGGCAATTTTGGTTTTTAAGTAGACTTCTGCTGCATCACCCGTACCACGGTCGGTAATCCGATTGTTTTTGTAACGATCCATTTGTATGGGGCGCTTGGCAATCAATTTATCTTGTTTGATTTGCCAAATTAAATGCTCAGTTTTCATTTGCAGGGGAGGGTCAACTGATTTGGCTACCACCCCCCCGGAAAAATCAATCCGCTGTGTACGAGTTTTTACCCTGGCTTCGGAGGCAACTGCTGTCAACTGTTTGTGAGTACCGTTGAGTTGGTTACGCACAATCAATAAATCTTCTTGGGGGCGCCACTCCAATTCATTACCCCGGAGAACAACGCCATTTTTCGGGTCAGTGGCAATTATCTTACCTTTGAGAAACAACTGTTTCCCATCTTGCTTAATATCGGCTGTTTCCGAGCGAATCTGATAAACTACTTTTCCATCTTGATACAATTCACCGTAGGGATTATCTGCCCGCCCAACTTTTCTGTCTTTAGTGTAAACTGCCCGTTTTGCTTTTACACTCCAAATTGGCCGCCCTACTTCATCTGCTTGTTCTAGGGTGACATCAAAAAAAATAAAGTTATTCTCTGACTCTTTCTTCTCTGTAGTTGGTTGTGGTTCTGGGGAGGATGTTTGACCGCTACAGCCATACAACCCAATTATTAAGCAAAGGGTGACAACACCAAAAAACTTGTGGGGAGCAAGTTTGCTGACGAGCAATTGCAACATTCTACCTCTGGGAGATGTATTCCCCTATCTTAGTGTTATCTTGAGTTGTTTATGTTCCTGGTTTTATTCGGGAATTTCCAAGTGAGAGCTGGGATCTATGGGAGTATCCAAAAAATCCATCTCTGACAAAGGTCGATAGGGATAGCCTTGGCGGGGTGTTTTTTGAATGTCTTCTTTAACCGCTTCTAAGTCAATGTAGCGATCGCTAACGTTTATTAAACTATCACTGGTCATGGAGCGTAAACTCACCACTTCTACCCGCACACCCCGGTAACTTACGGAATTCACAGCGTATGCTAAATCACCATCCCCACTCACTAGCACTGCGGTATCATATGAGTCCACTAATGCCATCATATCTACGGCTATTTCCACATCCAAGTTTGCCTTTTTGGAACCATCCGGTAACTGCACTAAGTCCTTAGCAATGACCCTATAGCCGTTACGCCGCATCCAGAGTAAAAATCCTTGCTGCTTCTCGTTGGTTCTATCCACACCTGTATAGAAAAAAGCTCGTAAAAGTCTGGAGCCACCCGTCAATCTACACAATAATTTGGTGTAATCAATTTCAATTCCTAATTGTAGAGCTGCATAAAACAAGTTAGAACCATCAATAAAGATGGCTACCCGACCTCGATTTTCTAATACTTGTTCTGGGGTAAATATAGACTCATTTTCTACATGATTTAACATTGTTGTCATACCCTCATTTCTATCCATGTGTGATGTGATAATTACTCTGTTTAGGTTTATAGATGTAAGAAGTGATTATGATAATTTATTAGAACTAGTACCGCTGCTTTGAAAGTCAAAAGTCACGCATTCAAAAGTCAAAAGTATTGTTTTCTCTAGTTTTGACGGTTTTATAAATGGTTGTGGTCTTTCCGCTGTGCTGTATTAGTATGAAGAATGGCAGAAGCAAGAAAAAAGATATTGTAGTTCTACAATTTGACATTAGGTTCTCTTCCCGGCAAAAGGGAAGCTTTTCTGTTGGCGCAGCCACTCTCCAAGAGCTAATAGGCACACCACTAATATTTATTCTGTTCCCTCACATACCATTTCTAGGTAGAAACAAGTCCTGTCTTTGGAAAATAAAACTAGGTTTAACTAGGCTGGGGTGGATCTATCCGCTTAAAAATTGGTCGAGCTTTACTTAGTTTTTGTTCGTGGCTTAATAGACCCCATGTGCCGTGAACGCTCAAAGGAGCTTTAATTGCACTGGATGATGACTCGTTAAAGTTAATGTCAAAACCTAGTTGTTGGTAAATATCACTACTGATATTGGGGATAATGGGAGACAGTAAATAGGCTGCCAACCTTACTGATTCTAGAACTGTATACAGTACTTTTTCCACTGTTTCTTGCTGTCCTTGTTTATACAATGACCAAGGGGCTTGCTCATCAATAAACTTATTACCGGCTCTTACCAGGGACAGGATAGCTTCGCAGGCTTGGTTAAAGGCTAAGTTTTCATAAGCAATTTTTACTTTTTCTGTGAGTTCTAAACCAATCAATTTCAAAGGATTTTCAATAGAGATATCTTGACTAACCACTTGCGGTATTTTACCCCCGCAATATTTCTTCACCATGTTCAATGTGCGATTGAGCAAATTACCTAAATCGTTTGCCAAATCTGCATTTAAAACGTTGATGAATCTAATTTCATTAAAATCGCCATCTTTGCCAAATTCGATTTCCTTAAGGAAGTAATAACGAATGGCATCTGCATCATATTTCTCTGTAAGGGCAAAGGGATCGAGGGTATTACCCAGACTTTTACCCATTTTTTGACCGTCTTTGGTTAAAAAGCCATGTCCAAATACTCCTCCTGGTAGGGGCAACTCTGCTGACATTAACATTGCTGGCCAATACACAGCATGAAAGCGCAGGATATCTTTACCTATTAAATGTAAGTTGATCGGCCACCATTGAGCCAGGGCGTTCTCTAAGGTGGGTTCTGCGTCCTCTTCTAGTAATGCCGTCACATAGCCCAGTAGGGCATCAAACCAAACGTAGAGGGTGTGTTTCGGGTCTCCTGGAACAGGAAAACCCCAGTCCAAATTGACCCGAGAAATGGAAAAGTCCTGTAATCCTTGCTCAACGAACTTCAAAACTTCGTTGCGACGACTGGCAGGTTGAATAAAATCTGGTTGGGACTGGTACAGTGCTTCTAGTTGGCTTTGATACTTGGATAGGCGGAAAAAGTAATTTTCCTCGTCGCGCCATTCTGCCTGTTTATTGGGGTGTAAGGGACAGTAATTTCCTTCCAGAAGTTCTCTTTCTTCTTTAAATTCTTCGCAAGATACGCAATACCAGCCCTTTTGTTGCCCTAGATAAATGTCTCCTTGATCCCAGACTCGCTGAAAAAATTCTTTGACGATCGCTTGATGGTGCCCATCTGTGGTGCGAACAAACCGATCATACTTGATGTCCAGCAATGACCACAACGATGCAAAACCGGCGGACATGCGATCGCAAAATTCCTGTGGTGACTCACCATGACTCTGGGCAGAACGCTGAATTTTTTGACCGTGTTCATCTGTACCCGTAATCAACAGCACAGAGTTACCCTGGAGCCTCTGAAATCTCGCCACCACATCCGCCGCAATGGTGGTGTAAGCACTACCAATGTGGGGTAAATCATTTACATAATATAGCGGCGTTGTCAGTGCAAATGTATTTTTTTTTCGATCCACTAGATTCATGCAAAAACAGCTTGTTAAAACAGTTTATTGTTTGATTGAATATTTTTATGCAAAACCACAGAATTATATAACATAATTGCCACTTTTTCAAGGTAAATTAGTTATCTGTTTGGGAAGAATGCACTTGTAGTTATGAACATGAACTACAATTAACTGATAATTCACAAGTTTTTGTCATATAATTCCTAGTTAAAATACTAGCAAAAATATCATCTATCATTTTATTGATGTCTAAATATAGATTTGGCAGTTTATACTACATATTTATAATTTAGAAAACAATACAGTAGGACTTACGCGGCTGGCATATTTTTTTGTAGGGTGAGTAATGCTGCGAGAATATTTACACCTAGCAATCAGATTTATAACGTCACGTACCAATCACTGATGGCGGCAATTGTCTAAGTCCTGTACAGGAATAAAGCTGCGTACAATAACAATAATAGAGTTGAGGCGGCTTCAATCAATATCTATAATTTAACCAACCTTGGGGGTTGAATTTCCCTGCTTCTATAAGCAGCGCGTTTTCCCTTGGGGTCAAATCCCCATTGCCAGACATAATTCTAAATTCTACATTCTAAATTCTACATGATTTTAAATATTGGTCAATGAATAAAAAATAACAGTAATAATGCTTAAAATAATTATTGAAGAGTAATATTGAGCGGGTATGGGTATAAATAGTCCTTTAGAGCTATCTCACTATTTTTTACAAATATTATCAACCCAACTGCATTGTTATCATCAAGAACGTATTCCTCGCCATGGCAGCATAATAGTAGTGAGTAACCATCGCAGCTTTATGGATGCACCCATTTTAATGGCAGCATTATCCGCCTCCATTAGGTTTGCTTGTCATCATTACATGGGACAAGTGCCATTATTGCGAGAAATTGTGACAGAACAATTAGGTTGTTTTCCTTTAGAAGCAAATCAAAGCCGACAGCAAAGTTTTTTTCAGCGATCGCAAACTCTTCTACAATCCCAACAAGTAGTTGGTATTTTTCCCGAAGGAACGGCACCAATGGTAAATTTTGTCCCTGCCAATGGAGTGGGAAAATTTCAACGGGGATTTGCCCATTTAGCATTACGCGCCCAAGTCACAGATTTAGCAGTTTTACCAGTGGCAATTGTTTCTTTAGAAGAGGTCAGTACCTCTGGTTTGCCTTTAAAATTATTCAGCTTATTTGACCCTTCCGAGCCTCTATTTAATCGATCTGGATTGCATCCTTTGGTAGTTTATCGACGGGTGGCTACATTTATTGGTAATCCCTATTGGATTACACCCCAACACCAGGAAAAATATCAAGGGAAACAGGCAAAAACTATGGTGACAGAATTAACACAATACTGCCACAACCAAATTTCTCAATTCATTAAAAGGGAACAGGGAACAGGGAACAGGGAATAAGGAACACTGGATGAGTATAACCAAAAAATATTAGTTCTCTACCTCAACTATGTCCAGCTACACTTGCCAATTTAGATAAAGATGTCTCAACCTTATCTACTTTCTGCTCAACGCTTACAGCCAGAATATCCACTATTTATATATTTGCCAGGGATGGATGGTACTGGCCAATTGCTGCGATCGCAAAACCAAGTATTAGAAAATTACTTTGATGTTCGCTGTTTAGCAATACCCTTAAATGACAAAAGTAATTGGCAGAGTCTAACTTATCAAGTATTGAAATTAATTCACACTGAATTAGGACAAAATTCCCAGCGTCCAGTATACTTGTGCGGTGAATCTTTTGGTGGTTGTTTAGCTCAGAAAATGGCGATGCAAGCCCCCCATTTGTTTGACAAAATCATTTTGATTAATCCCGCTTCTAGTTTTCGCCTCCATCCTTGGCTAAGTTGGACATCCCAACTGATGCATTGGCTCCCAGATTACTGCTTTGAAATTGGAGCCCAAGGGTTACTACCATTTTTAGCTGCTGTAGATAAAATTGCAGATGGCGATCGCCAACACCTTTTAAATGCAATGCGCTCCATCCCTCCAGAAACAATTCTCTGGCGCATATCCTTACTCAGAGAGTTTCATCTGGAAGAAAGGAAATTACAGCGGATCGCTCAACCTGTTTTGGTAATTGCAGGGGCTGAGGATAAATTATTACCCTCTAAACAGGAAGCTCGACGTTTAGTTCGTGTTTTACCCAACGGGACAATGACTGTTTTACCCCATAGTGGCCATGCTTGCTTACTAGAAAAAGGTATTAATCTTTACGAGATTATGCAAAGGTGTAACTTCTTTTAAAGGCAACAGGCAACAGGCAACAGGCAACAGGCAACAGTGAAGGCGTTGGACGAGGATTTAAACCCCGTCCAACGCAATCGTCCCACTCATGACGGGGCACCGGACCCACTGGTGGGTCAACCAGGAGAAGAGGAGGGAAGGAGTGAAGGAGGGAAGGAGTGATGGAGTGAAGACTGTCAACTGTCAACTGTCAACTAACAACTAACAACTAACAACTAACAACTAACAACTAACAACTAAGCAGCAGAAAACCGAATTTTTACGTAATACTGGTACAGTAAAGTTTAAAGAGAATACAAAAATGGAAGTTAGAGCAAGCAATACCCCTATTTTGCAATGGACAGGAGATGGTTTAGCCATTGGATTATTTGAGGATGCGGTAGAGTTAACCGGGGATCTGGTAACTTTAGATGAAAAATTGGCTGGCTCCATTAAGGAATTAATTGCCGAAGAGGAATTTAAAGGTAAAGCTGGTAGCACCATTTCTACAAGGATCGGTGGTGGTAGCCAAGTTCGCAAACTAATAGTGGTAGGCTTGGGCAAAGCAGAAGATTTTAACCTAGATAGCCTGAGAAATGCTGCTGCTAGCATTGCTCGTTCCGGGAAACAACAAAAGTGCAAAACCTTAGCAATTAGCCTACCAGTTTATAATAAAGAACTTGCTGACACCGCCCAAGCGATCGCCGAAGGTATAGAACTCGCACTATATGAAGATACCCGCTTTAAGTCTGAGCCAGAAGAGAAAAAAATCACCATTGAAACCGTAGATTTACTTGGTTTAGGGGGACAAGAAACTGCGATCGCCCGTGCTGCACAAATATGTTCTGGGGTGATACTAGCAAGGCAATTGGTAGATGGACCAGCAAACGAAGTAACACCAATTACCATGGCTCAAATGGCTCAAACCCTTGCCACAGATTATGGTTTGCAATTAGAAATTCTGGAACAAGAAGACTGTGAAAAGTTGGGAATGGGTGCTTTTTTGGGGGTAGCCAAAGCTTCTGATTTACCGCCAAAATTTATTCACCTCACCTACAAACCCCAAGGTACACCAAAGCGCAAGCTGGCAATTATTGGTAAGGGTTTAACCTTCGACTCTGGCGGATTGAATATTAAGGGTGCGGGTAGCGGTATCGAAACCATGAAAATTGACATGGGCGGTTCTGCGGCTACCTTTGGTGCAGCCAAGACAATTGGTCAACTCAAGCCAAATGTGGAAGTGCATTTCATCTCAGCCGTTACCGAAAATATGATTAGCGGTCACGCCATGCACCCTGGAGACATTTTAAAGGCATCCAATGGCAAAACCATCGAAGTGAACAACACCGATGCTGAAGGGCGATTAACCTTGGCTGATGCCCTCGTCTTTGCCGATAAATTGGGAGTAGATGCGATTGTTGATTTAGCAACTCTGACAGGTGCTTGTGTGGTGGCTTTGGGTAATGATATTGCCGGGATGTTCACCCCCAATGATGACTTAGCCAAGGAGTTAGCAGCCGCAGGAGATAAGGCGGGAGAAAAATTCTGGCGAATGCCTATGGAAGACAAGTATTTTGAAGGGCTAAAGTCGGGTATTGCCGACATGAAAAACACTGGACCCCGTCCTGGTGGTTCTATAACTGCTGCTTTGTTCTTAAAGCAGTTTGTTAAAGATACCCCCGTTTGGGCGCACTTAGATGTTGCTGGTCCGGTTTGGGCAGACAAGGACAGTGGTGTGAATAATACTGGTGCCACAGGCTTTGGTGTCCGGACACTAGTTAACTGGGTGATGAGTTAGAGGGAGTTCGGGGAGATGGGGAGATGGGGAGATGGGGAGATGGGGAGATGGGGAGATGGGGAGATGGGGAGATGGGGAGATGGGGAGATGGGGAGATGGGGAGATGGGGAGATGGGGAGATGGGGAGATGGGGAGAT
>JASJCJ010000223.1 GCA_030066045.1 Calothrix sp. MO_167.B12 | reverse complement strand
AGCAAGTGCCAAAGTTCCTACCTTGGAATGCGTAGGTTCGCCAGTTCCAAGCTCTAGAACCTGAGCGTTAAACAGCTTTACGAGGGGTAAGGCAGTGCGTTTAGGAAGTGCCGACTGATAACATTGGCGTTAGCGAAGCGGGACGAAGTCCGGCGCACTTTACGCTTTGTAGCAAGGTGATTCCCGGCATACAGGGAAATAGGTAAGTACTACTCCTCTGCTTACCCATCCCCGAAAGGGGGACGGCTAAGAAATTAGCCGTGTCGTGTTTCCTCGGTGGTCACGCTTACCACGGTTTCCACACTCCTGGAGATTTTTACATGAGCAAATTAGCACTATCCACGCCGATGGCTGTTTGTTAAATGACTCATTAATTTGAACTGAAAACGCGAAGAGGTTTGCATGGCTGGGATGTTATCAGTTTCACGCACAGATTTAGCCCAACGTCGCCAGCAGTTACGTCGCCGGCGACAAATCAAAAATTTTCAGACAATTTGGCGTACCTTTGCCGTTGCTAGCTTGGCAGGAAGTTTATTGTGGGTTGCGATTCAGCCAATGTGGGTATTAAAAACATCTAAGGACATTGGCATATCTGGCAATGAACTCTTCCCTGATGAATCCATCCAGTCTTTAATTGCTCTACCCTATCCCCAATTTTTACTGCGGGTGAAACCTTCCCAAATAGCTCAATCCCTACAACAACAACCAATTATTACCCAAGCAAAAGTCAGTCGTCGTCTTTTCCCCCCAAGCTTAAAAGTACAAATCAAAGAAAGAATCCCAGTAGCAACTGCTCAATTACCTCATAAATCTAATAATCATACAGGAAATCAAAAAAAATCAGTTGGATTATTAGATGCAACTGGCTTGTGGGTTCCCCTAGAAAAATACACTGACCACAATCCTCGCCTCCAATTACCCAAACTCAAAATTATTGGATTACCAGAAGAATATCGCCCTTTTTGGTCTCAACTTTATCAATTAATCAGGCAAAGTGAGATTCAAATCACAGAAATTGATTTCCAGGATCGAACAAATCTGATCCTGAAAACAGAACTAGGTGAAGTGCATCTTGGCATGCCTAATTCTCGATTGTCAGAACAAATACAAGTTCTCTCCCAATTACGACAATTATCTGTGAAAGTCCCTCCCCAAGGAATTGACTACATTGATTTGAAAAACCCCAAATCACCAATAGTACAAATGAATGCCAAAAAACAGGCTAGGAATGGTAAAAAACAGAAAAAAAATAAATAATTCTTATATTTTCTCTTTAGATCAATTTAATATACTTGACTTTTCATCCAGCCAAATAAAAATTATTGTCCGCTTCTATTTAAAATAATAAGAATAATTGCAAGACTTCTAGGAGGAAGTTATTTATTGGGCTTAATGTTCCTATATAGGAGTTAGGAGTTATTAGTGACGCAAGGTTTGGGTCTTAGAGGAATTAGGGGTGGATAAGAATTATTTATGGCTAACCCTAAGCTGCGCGAATACCTTTGGTTGTGAGTGATTTATTACCCTTAGGGGAATATAGGACTATGTTTTTGGCTGAAGACATTTATTTACCCTTCCCCTGTGGGAAAAAATGATGTTCTTTTCCTATATGCTTACTGCTATATCTTGCAAATCGTTCTTTCTTGACTTTTGACTCAATTTCCCATTGGCACTATCCTATGTTCCACCAAAAGCACCTCTAAATCATGCTATTATCCAATTCCATAATACCCTAGGGATGCTGGTAAGCTTACCTCCGGCTATAAAACCGGGCACTTTCGTCATCCTGGCAACTAGAGCAAAGATTTTCAGTAGCCCTGAGATAACTAATGATGATATCAGAATTTTCTAACAAGCATATTAGCTTCCGTTCGCGTAACATCACTTCCCTGGAGTAGATTATTTCCTGTTAACACACATTTTTTCTATGACATCATATTCAGGAGGATAGTTCAAACAGCATATTTCACGACTACAACACTATCCAACTAATGCAAACTCAAATAATTGACAAATATATCTATATATGCAAAAAACAAGTAGTTTTTGGTAAATTATCTTGCCAATGCTCATATCAGTAAACAGGTCTTTATTATGTTGTTAATTTATACCAATAGCCACGAGGGAATATGATGAGAGATCAAATCATCCTCATAATCCCATCAGTTCAGTTGTAAAATAAGTAACACGCCTAAGTCGTTTATCGAAAAGCAACACAAAATACACATTATTGGCAATGCTAAGGCATTCAAGAGTATGAGCATCAGAAAAATAGTGAAATTTTTCTAGTCTGCTTGCTGTTATACAGGTCAATTTTAGGTAAATATAGGTATACTTCTCTAGAATTTAGCTATGTAAGTAGGTGTATTGTTCGCATCTGTCATAGTAAGCTAGCAAATTACTAAGACTAATCCGGGTATGAAAAACCAGGAAGCGTCAATAACTCAGCCATAGTATTGTGGCAGTATCAAAATATAGTTGCATCTTTAGATTAAACAAACACACCGAAAAAAGTCGTTTATCTACCTTTGTAAATCCAATGACACTTGATAATAACCAAGGACTTAGCTATAAAAATTCTCAATCTCCCGGTCAGCCAGGGTTTTCCCTGGCTGTAAATAATGATAATCCCTTTAATCATTCTGGATTACATTTAGGGCAAAATCGCGACAGTCAGAAAATTACCAATGAAGACCCGGACATTGGTGACATTATCCCCGGTCGGGTTGCCAATATTAAGGTTATTGGTGTAGGTGGCGGCGGCGGTAATGCAGTCAACCGCATGATCGCTTCTGATGTAAATGGGGTGGAATTTTGGACGATTAACACTGACGCTCAGGCTTTGACTTTAGCGTCATCCCCCAGCCGATTGCAAATTGGACAAAAGTTAACTCGAGGCTTGGGGGCGGGAGGAAACCCTGCCATTGGTCAAAAGGCTGCGGAAGAATCGCGGGATGAAATTGCTGCGGCTTTAGAAGGGGCAGATTTAGTTTTCATCACTGCGGGAATGGGGGGAGGTACTGGTACAGGTGCAGCTCCAATTGTGGCTGAAGTAGCCAAAGAGATGGGGGCACTAACAGTGGGTGTAGTAACTCGCCCATTTGTGTTTGAAGGTCGTCGTCGTACTACTCAAGCCGAGCAGGGTATTGAAGGTTTGAAAAGTAGAGTAGATACGCTGATTATTATCCCGAATAATAAATTGTTGGAAGTGATCCCCGAACAAACTCCGGTACAAGAAGCGTTTCGTTATGCAGATGATGTACTGCGTCAAGGGGTACAAGGTATCTCTGATATTATTACTATTCCTGGCTTGGTAAACGTTGATTTTGCTGACGTGCGGGCGGTGATGGCAGATGCGGGATCGGCGTTAATGGGGATCGGTGTTAGTTCTGGAAAATCACGAGCTAGGGAAGCAGCAGTGGCAGCAATTTCTTCTCCTCTGTTGGAATGCTCAATTGAGGGAGCTAGGGGAGTTGTATTTAATATCACTGGTGGTAGTGATTTGACGTTGCATGAAGTGAACTCCGCAGCAGAAGCGATTTATGAAGTAGTAGATCCAAACGCTAATATTATTTTTGGAGCCGTGATTGACGATCGCTTACAAGGGGAGGTGAGAATTACGGTGATCGCAACTGGATTTACTGGGGAAACGCCCACCGCACAGCAACAAACTACTGCCAGTAACCGAGTGAGTTCACCATCACCAGTATCGTCTAGAAGGCAAGGATCGCGATCGCAGCCCCAGTCCCAGCCACAACCCCAGCCACAATCACAGTCTCCTACTAATCCCCCCACACCAATTACTGAACCAAAAGGAAAACCAGCCTTGGATATCCCAGACTTTCTACAAAGGAGGCGGACACCACGCAACTAATATTGCTGTTTGCCGCCATGATTGGTGTAATCCATACTAATTTATGATCAGCGGCTGCTTCCCTTATTTATGATGGTGTAGAGACATTTTGACCTGTCTATTCCTGGCAATACGACCCACGGTATTGTCATAAATAAATATTTCAATAGTCAGTTGGGTTCTGCTAAATACAGGCTAACCTACTGCTATGATTATTTATAGATAAATGCCGATTAGTATTGGTAACTAAAGATACTCTACCAGAAAATCAAATGGGTCATCTTCCCAGCATGGTTCTGGCATCATCATCAATAATTTACTATTAATATTATCTGCAATTTCTTCACTGTCTGCTCTGTCAAATAGCTGTACTAGAACTTTCCAATCACGATCTTTGAGAGGCATTAAAGGTGAAGCGTATGCTTCTATCTGAGTGTGATCGGTTACAGGTTGTTTTGGAAGTAATGATAGTTCAAAATTATTGGTCACGGCTGATTAATAGCTACAACTTAATTGCAGAACAGGGCAGATCATGGTTTACGCTCATGATTATACTTAGTAATGAAAGTAAGGTCAGGTTATGAATAGGCATATTTACATAGTTTTTAATTAATAAGAATTATCTTCAAGTTTTAGGGCTTTTTATTACTGGTGGGTGAACTAGTATAGCGCTACGCGCAAGTAATAAGTAATAAGTAATAAGTAATAAGTTTACTGTTCATAGGTTTGCTGCATTCAAAAATGTCCGCGCCCTAATTGCGTATTGCTATAATTGTTTGTTTGCACAAAGGCACTATATATTTATTTTTGTTTATATAGAATACATTCAATCAGATACAAATATTATACCCATTTGAAAAATGGTAGAAATAGATGGGTGTGCGGACATCTGAATCCAGAAACCTATTCTAACCCCTTTCTTGATCCCGAACTCAGGTTATTATAGGCATTATCATCAGTACTTCAGCCAACATGATATAACAAAATCGCAGGGTCAAATTTAGAGGAAGATCATGACCAGCGATCGCGACTATACATTGATTATTGATAAAAGTGGTAGTATGTCAACTCCTGACCAAGTTGGCGGTAAAAATAGATGGGAAATAGCACAAGAATCTACCCTTGCTCTAGCAAGGAAATGTGAAAAATTTGACCCAGATGGGATTACAGTCTATGTATTTTCTGGTAGATTTAAACGCTATGATGATGTGACCTCGGCTAAGGTTGCACAAATCTTTCTGGAAAATGACCCTTCTGGAACTACAAATTTAGCAGGTGTACTTCAAGACGCAACGAATAATTACTTCCAGCGCAAAGCTGCTGGAAAAACTAAACCCAACGGAGAAACGATTCTGGTAATTACCGATGGAGAACCAGATGATCGTAAAGCCGTATTTGAGGTCATTATTAATGCTTCCAGACAAATGGATCGGGATGAAGAGTTGGGAATCTCCTTAATTCAAGTTGGGAATGATCCAGAAGCTACCAAGTTTCTCAAAGCTTTGGACGATAAAATGGAAGGAGTTGGCGCTAAGTTTGATATTTGTGACACCATAACTCTGGATGATATGGAAGATATGAGTTTGGTGGAAGTTTTAAATAATGCAGTCAGTGACTGAGTCAGTAGTGGTCTGCCCCATAAGTTCTCAAGGGTAAAAAATGTAGTGGGAGCGTCTCGCTCCCTGCTGTAATCAGGAAGCGGGCAAGATGCCCGCACTACACCAGCCCATCAAAATTAATGCGATGAACCAGTAGTGCTTTGCCCCATTAATTTTGATAGGTAAACCAAGTTCTATACTTATCTTCTCCTTCTGGTTCTACCCTTCGGGAACGACTTCGTCGAACGCGCTCTTTGCGCCTTTGCGGTTCATTATCCAACCCTTTAGAACTAATGCGATAGACCAGTAGTGGTACGTTGCATTAATTTTGACGAGTCGCGGGTGTGAGCGATCCCCGACTTCTTAAAGAAGTTGGGGATCTGTAAACCCTGGAGCTTAAACAATTCGTAATTCGTAATTCGTAATTCGTAATTACGTTTTGTAATGGGGATTTAAACCCCAACACAAAACAAACAACCCGTAGGGGATGGGGTTTTAAACCCCGCTTGAGTATAGATAAAGTGACTAAAAATACAGATAATTTGGCTGCGATCGCTCAGTGTCCGGGAATATGTCTGATTGTATAAGTTTTCCAGTGAGTCACAATGATTATGGTCATATATATGACTAAAAATCAGAAAAAATTAGTTATAAATGACTAATAAGACCCACCATAATTGATCAAGTGAAGGCTGGAAAATGTTATTAGAGGATCGCGACTATACCTTAATTATTGACAAAAGTGGTAGTATGTCTACCATAGAGCCAGATACGGCTAGAACTAGATGGGAAATACTACAAGAGTCTACGTTTGCCTTAGCTAGTAAGTGTGAACAGTTCGACCCAGATGGCATTACAATTTATGTGTTTTCTAATACATTTAAAAGATATGACCATGTGACCTCAGCGAAAGTGAAGCAGGTCTTTACAGAGAACGAGCCTGGTGGTCCAACTAACTTAGCAGGTGTATTGCAAGACACAATTAATAATTACTTTCAACGCAAAGCAGTAGGCAAAACGAAAAAGAACGGAGAAATCATTTTAGTTGTCACCGATGGCGAACCATGCGATCGCCAAGCAGTGATTGAGACAATTGTCAATGCAACTCAAGGTATAGATACACCTGAAGAGTTAGGCATTTCTCTAATTCAAGTTGGCTCAAATTCCAGTGCAACTAAGTTTTTTACAGCTTTGGATGACTTATTGCTAAGTATTGGTGCCAAGTTCGACATTTGCGATACAGTAACTTTAGATGAAATAGAAGATATGAGTCTTGTGGATGTTTTAATGAATGCCATTACTGATTAAAAAAATTGGCGTTGCTTCCTTTGCGGGGTGATTTAACTTTCTCTGTCTAGCATAAAACTTAATTCTTCTTGTCCTACCCGCCTACTTCTGCTAATAAAGTTTCCATAGGTTGATTCAGTAACAGTTCTGACAGATTCTATACATTAACTATTGGTAAATGATAATCATTGGAGAATTCATAAATGTTACAAAATCGCGACTATACATTAATTATTGATAAAAGTGGTAGCATGGCAACCCCCGATCAAAAGGGTGGTAGAAGTAGATGGGTAGCGGCACAGGAATCTACTTTTGCTTTAGCCAATAAATGCGAACAATTAGACCCAGATGGGATTACTGTTTACGTGTTTTCCGGTAGATTTAAACGCTATGAAAATGTGACATCGACTAAGGTATCACAAATTTTCATGGAAAACGATCCTTCCGGAACAACTGATTTAACGGCAGTTTTACAACACGCCACTGATAACTATTTTCAACGTAAGGCAGCTAATCAAACTAAGCCTAATGGGGAAACAATCTTAGTTATTACCGATGGCGAGCCGGATGACAGGAAAGGAGTCATGAAGGTAATTATTGAAACTTCCCGCAAAATGGATCGAGATGAAGAATTTGCTATTTCCTTTATTCAAGTGGGCAACGATCCCCATGCAACTCGCTTTCTGAAAGTATTAGATGATGAGCTGGAAGGGGCAGGGGCCAAGTTTGATATTTGTGATACCATTACTATGGATGATATGGAAGACATGAGCCTATCAGAAGTGCTGTTAAATGCAATTACAGATTAGACTTTGGTATAACTGAATGTAGAGGCGCGCCTGGGATGGAAATTGGTGCTTCTCTACCAGAGCTTCGGCTGAGGTGTAATTCACTTCCGGAGATATAGCGCTACGCGCAAGTCAAAAGTCAAAAGTCAAAAGTCACGCATTGGACTGCTCATGGGTTCCAGCGTTCAAGGATGTCCTAACCTAATTTCGTAGTGCTATATTTGATGGATGCGATCGATAAACTGTTAAATGAACTTAAGGCTGAGTACGAACAGTCGCAAGCCAAATCTGTTGTGCCACAGCAGTCTCAAACAAAGCCTAGTATACCATCTGCATCCAGTGGTGATAGGATTGCTCGACTGTTATCAGAGGTAAAGGCTGATTTTGAACAACAAGATTTAGCTCAAGAGTTGCAAAGACAGCAGGAATTAGAGCAGGAACGCATCAAACAAGCACAACTCAAGGCTAAACAGTTGGCCGCATTGCAAAAACAAGCTCAAGATTGGTTAGAGAAATTAGATCCATTTTCCCCAGAGGGGCTTTGGTTTGAACGGTTTGCCGAAAAATATTCTTCTAAATTAGAGGCTGCGGTAGATTACTTACACAGTAAATAACTGAACAGTGAAAAGTTTAGCTGCCTTGCCTCCTGCCCTTTTTTAATCATAAATGTTTTTTTATAATTGGCGATCGCTCTCTAATTCTCATGCCTTGATTTTCTTTTGGGAAGTTCAAAGCAGTTTGTCCCTCCCCGTCGAACTCACGTAGTGAACAGTGACTAAGCGAAAACCAACATGAGTGGTTCCGGTATCCGGCGCCTGAGACTCTCTGGCTGCGGGTCGATAACGACTACAATAATTCTTAGCACAGAGGTAAGATCCTCCTTTAATGACGTGCAAAGCCCCTTCACTGGGTTTTGCGGGGTCAAAACTGGCGTTTTTAGCCGGTCCAACTGGGTTAAGACTATGATCTTTCCCTGAATGACCCACGCTATACCAATCTGAGGTTAATTCCCAGACATTACCCGTCATATCATACAGTCCATAACCATTGGGGGGAAAAGATTCTACGGGGGCAGTTCCTAAGTGACCATCTTCTTTGGTGTTGAGGAAGGGAAAGATACCTTGCCAAGTGTTGGCTTTTTTGGCTGAATATTGATTCCCCCAACTGAAGTCTTGATCTTTGAGTCCACCTCGCCCTGCATATTCCCATTGCGCTTCTGTGGGAAGGGTTTTACCGATCCAGTTAGCATAAGCAACGGCATCATCATAGGCAATGTGAACCACAGGATAGTTGTCTTTGCCTTGGATATTACTATCGGGTCCATAGGGATGTTGCCAGTTTGCACCCACTGTCCAATGCCACCAGCTTAAAGCGGCAACCTGTTGTATCCCTTCAGAGGGAGGTTGAAAAACAATGGAACCAGGTTGTCTTTGTTCATCAGTTAAGGTGGGAAACTGCTCTTTTGATAGGGGACGTTCCGCGATGGTTTTGTAACTGGTGGCTTCCACAAACTGACGAAACTCTGCGTTAGTGACTTCATGGCGATCGATGCAGAAACTATCTACAGTCACATCATTTGCAGATTGTTCTGACTCATAGTGAGTATCTGAACCAATATTAAAGGTTCCCCCAGGGATAAATACCATTCCTTCTGGACATTTATTATCTATGGGAGATGCTTGTACTTGGGTGGGAAAAGGAAAAATAAAAGATAGTATTAGGAAACAGAGAATCAGTGATTTTAAGCAAAAAGTTTTCATAATGGTTGTTGTCTGAGAAAAAGTTGCTTGCGGTGTTTATTATGGATGAATAACTGAGATTTAGATCATTTACACTAGGATATAGAAAGCAATGGTTAAACAAGAAAATGTCTAAGATAATGACCTTTGAAGAAATGAAGCAGCATTATCAAGGGGAATGGTTATTGATTGCTTATAAAAACCTTGATGAACAAATGCAAGTAATAGATGGGGAAGTGCTGGTCCATTCTCCTGATCAGTCACAAATATATGAAGTTCTATCTTCGATTCCTGAACAACCCCTAGCCATTGAATATGTGGGACAAATTCCTGAAGATGTCGCTTTTATATTATGACTGCTCGTAGAATTTATCGCCTCAATCGACAGGGAAATTTACTGTGGTTGAGAGCATCAGTGGGACGTGCTAGGGAAAATCCCATTGTTTTGCGATTATTAGTCGATACAGGTTCAACTTACACTGTCTTGCCCGGTCGAATTTTAGAACGTTTAGGGTGTAACTTGCAACAACCCCGTCAAACCACTACAATTGTCACCGCTTCAGCTATTGTTAAAATGCCGATTGTCCCTGTTCCTTGGTTTAATTGCTTAGGAGTCCGTAAAGATAATTTTTCTGTAGTAGCGATGGATTTACCTATGGGTTCTTTTGCCAATGGACTACTAGGAATTGATTTTCTCAGGGAAGAAAAAGCAATTATTGATATTTTTAAAGGTGAAATTTCTTTAAGGGATAATTCGTAGCAAAAAATAGATAACGAATTAATAATTGGGTGGGCAATGCCCACCCTACTGTTAAGATTTGACTGTTGCAGAGAAGTTGGTCGAGTCGCCTTAATAGGAATCTACTATGGCTATAATGAGGACTTCAACTGGACTGTTTGTATCTGAAGAAGCCGTAACCGTAACTTCACTTCCAGAAATCCCAAGTAATTGACAGGAAACATTATTACCAGAAAAATTCTTTAATGCTACTTCTGCATTTTGTACTTGGTTATAAAAATTGAAAGTTGCATTTCCACCACTCTTTACCGATAATGTTCCAAATTGAACGTTAGACATTTTTGTTTCTCCTAATTACAAAAGAGTAGAAATCATTTTGCGCCAATCTTTAATTACAGTGCATAATCGTAGGTTGGATCGTTAGGAATTTCCCCAACATTTGCAAGACTTTTATTGGGTTCATTCTTCAACCCAACCTAAATTTTTAGATCGGTCAACCTACTACAAGTGGTGAGTTATTTGTTAGAACTAATTAATGTAGTTCTTAGATAAACAGAGTTACTCTAAGGAAGCAATTTCCTCTTTAGATGGTTCGATATCGATACT
>JASJCJ010000027.1 GCA_030066045.1 Calothrix sp. MO_167.B12 | reverse complement strand
GCGTTGATGGTTATAATACCATATTTTGTAGTCATAATATTTTTGAGGGAAACGCTCGTGATAAATCCCTTTGAGTCGGGTTTCATCCCCTGGTTAAAAACGAGCGGGGTTCTCACCCTCCCATTATGCTTTGATAGGACTTACGTAACTGGCATATTTTTCCTGTAGGGTAGGCAAAATGCGGTGTAGATTTCTAATCGCATTATTGCCATTATGGGACGCTGCAATCATATTTGAACGTAGTTATCAGACTTGTAAACTCACGCACCAATAACCGATTGTGACAATTGCGTAAGTCCTGAAATATTTATCCACACATGAGATTATTAACCAATTTTAGACAATATATCAGAAGTTATACGGATTTGATTCAACTATCTATTCTTTAAAATCATATTGATGCATACACCTAATTGTATCCTCTAGTCCGCGACGTGACCCTACACAATGTGGGTTTCAAACGACTATAATATGATTGTGTAACAAATCTGTTAATTATAGGTATGTTGCGATCGGCTATAGAGATAGACCTTTTACCAATTTATAATTCTATGACAAGGTTTATCTATAATATCTATAAGTAGATTAATTGTAGCATGATACTAATTTATAAAGTACATCTATTTACCAATCTACTAAAATTAACTGAAGTCATCATTTGTAACTTGGGAATGCTTCGTTAATATGACAAACCCCAAGTAAAAAAAAATAATTTTTGGAGGACTGTCTAGTAAATAAATTTATATTTACTAAATCGTATATTGCAAATGAGTTTGAAATATTCTTAGTACAAATATGTAGTGTGAGAATCTAGAATAGATGCATATAATTGAATTTAGTCATGACTTAAGCAATTGTTGCAATCGGTGATTGGTGCGTGATGTTACAAGTCTGATGACTACGTTCAAATATAATCGCAGTATTATGCAACAGTAATAATACGGTCAGAAAATTTACACTGCATTTTGCCTCCCCTACAGAAAAAATATGCCAGTTGCGTAAGTCCTATTATTACCATAAGTATCATCAAAATTCACCATGTTGCTATTTCCTTATTTTTTTGATTTCTTGATTCAGAGACATGATAACTACTTTACCTAGCAGTTATGAACAGTTTGTATATGACAATAATTAGTTTTTACGCTAATTATTAATGCTGTAGACATTGTCTATAGCCTGTTGGCGCAGCCCGCCGCAGGCTTGGGCTTTAGAGGTTTGAAAACATGCCCTATGCCTTGGTCATAATACATCTACATTATTCATGAATAAAATTTTATATCGAAAATTATATTGATATACATCATGGCTAATTTATTCTTCACATTTAACAATGAATCATCATGAAACGATGGGTGCTAATAACTTTATAGATGAATTTCATAAATGTACCAAATTACAATACAATGGTCAGTTAAAAATTGAGAGTCAAAAAAGAGAAAGCTGGATCTTCTACTATCGCTTAGGAAGGATAGTATGGGCATCTGGAGGGGAGCATCCCTACCGACGTTGGCGGCGATATATGATGAAATATTGTCCTGGTGTTGATATTGAAAAAATTTCCTGTAGTTCCCCAGAGCTAACTTTAGATTATTGGGATTATAATTTATTAGAGCAATTATATTCACAAAAAAAAATCTCTCGAGAACAAATTAATCTTATTACCGAACACTGCATCTCAGAATTACTATTTGACCTCAGACAGCAAGCAAACTTTCAATCCATCAGTTGCAGACGCAACCAAAACATTATTTTAGAAGCACCAATGAGCTTCACAAGTGCGGATATGTCGCTCAAAGAGATGGAAGAATCTTGGACAAAATGGACTGAAGCTGGGTTGACAAATTTTTCTCCCAACCTAGCACCAGTATTACGCAAACCAGAGCAACTAAAGCAGCACGTCAGTTCCAATGTTTATCAAAACTTTGTCAAATTAATGAATGGCAAATATTCCTTGCGGGATTTAGCATTGATTATGAAACAAACTGTACTGCCAGTTGCCCGTTCATTACTTCCATATGTTCTCAAAGGCATTATTGAATTACTGGAAATTGATGATAAACCTTTACGATTAACTAAATTTGAGAAAAAATCTACCCCTAACAAACTTTCCCAAACAACTGGTCCATTGGTAATTTGCATAGATGATAGTCCTCAAGTTTGTCAAATGTTAGAAAAGATTCTCACCCGAAATGGCATCAGAGCTATCTCCGTGCAAGACCCCATACAGGCTTTACCAAAGTTAATTGAGCATAAGCCCGATCTAATTTTCTTAGATTTAGTAATGCCAGTTGCTAGTGGTTATGAAATCTGTTCTCAGGTACGAAGAATATCTATGTTTGCTGAAACGCCGGTGATTATCTTAACAGGGAGCGATGGTCTAGTAGATAGAGTACGTGCCAAGGTAGTTGGTGCTACTGAATTTATTAGTAAACCTGTCATTGAAGATAAAGTTATGGGTATAATTCGTAAGTATTTACAGCAAGCATCTCCAGCCAATAGCAAAGTCAATTGAACTCTTTGTTAGCGAATTGTCACAATCGGTCATTAGTGCGTGATGTTACAAGTCTGATTGCTACGTTAAAATATGATCGCAACGTCACGCAACGATAATAATGTGGTCAGAAAATCTACACCGCATTTTGCCTACCCTACAAAAAAATATGCCAGTTGCGTAATTCATATTATATGTTCCTTGTTCAAACATCATCAATAATAAAGAATAGAAGCAATCTTATTTTATTGAAAAATAATTAAATATTAATTTAAAGATAAAACAAGTCCATAATCCTTTTGCAAATGGATAAAAATATGCTTATTGTTTTATGAAAAAAAGCTAATATTTTACAGGAAAAATCTCTATTGATAGCAAAAAAAATATGTATATCTCACAAAAAATTGATGTTATAAATAAAATAGAAAAATCTTATCACTAAAATAAAATTATCAAAATATCAGAGATTATACTGTTAACAATAGCTATCGAAAAATGTAGCATTTACTTATAAATGTAAGGAGCATTTTTATTTGACTTTTTACGGTAAGTCCTGAATCAACAAAAATATGTTACTTTTTCCACAGGTTTATTATCAATAGCTTAAAGCTAATGATATAGCATTTCCCACAAAGAGTGAAGTACACATCAAAACCTCACCCCTCTCCTTAATAAGGAGAGGGAAGATAAAGCATAGCTTTATCGGGGTGAGGTTAATCCGTACCTCACTAGGCTCAGAAACGCTATAATACCAAACGAAAAAATCAGGACTTGGGAAAATGTTAAAGTTGCCTTTTCCACATCTCGTGAAAAGTCAGGTGTTCTTATCTGTCTAATAAATTGCACAAGGAATCATAATGAGTAAGGTATTAATTGTTGAGGATGGTTTGACAGATATGGAAATTCTCAGCCGTTATTTACAAGAGGCTGGCTATTCTGTCATGAGTGCTAAAAGTAGTGAAGAAGCTCAAGAAAAAATCAGTCAAAATCACCCTGATTTAATATTTTTAGATGTTATTCTCCCAGGTAAAAGTGGATATGAGATATGTCGAGAACTGAAAGATGATCCCCAGACTAATAAGATACCTGTAGTATTTTGTTCCACGAAAAATAGTGATGTTGATAAGATGTGGGGTACTATGTTGGGAGCTGACGCTTATATATCAAAGCCAATTAGCCAAGATGAATTAAATGTGACGCTGAAAAAATTTGCGTAAAATATGTATGAGATTCGTAATTGATTCTTACTAAATAAGCCAAACAATATATTTTTACATTCAGCTTGTAGCTTATTTAATTTATCTGAAATTTGCTCCCAGTTTTAGATATGTTATTCAGAAATTAGATACCATCAATAGTTCCTATTTTTTGGCATTTTCTCTGCAAATAAAAATTTTTGGGAGAGGATGCTTCAGATTTAATTGCTGCAAGTTAATACAAAAGGTAAAAACTTTGGAAACGACACAGAAGTTTTTAATTTTTAATGTTGGGGAAAAAGATAAGGCTGTCATTTCTTTAGAGAATGTCACAGAAGTAATGCAAGTGGCATTAAATGAAATATGCGGTGTTCCTCAAATGCCTAGTTGTGTATTAGGTATATATAACTGGCGCGGAGAAATGCTGTGGTTAGTTGATTTAGAATCAATGTTAGGTTATGAATCACTACCACAAGAGTCCCATATGGTCACAAAGATGATGACAATTGTGGTGCGAAATAAAGGGAAAAATTTAGGCTTTTTGGTGCGCCAATTAATGGATATTGAAGGTATAGAAGCGCGAGATATTAAGCCTCCTTCCCATGAATTATTTTCTCCAGCAATATCACCATTTTTGCATGGTTATTTTATCAATGATGCAGAAGAAATGATTATGAGCTTGGATGCAGAGGCAATTATTCAAGCTCCTATGTGGTCAATTCATAATTGATAATGTATTTATACATATCAATGATAATTAATTGAATATCCAGACAAAAAACTTATCAACTTGATATTATTTTTTGGGTTTTTTAGTGTATTTATACCCTTATATTAAATACTGTACTGTTAATAATAATTTAGGGTTTTCAGCCAAGGAATGAGGTGCGTGTAATGACTAGTGCATATCAAGAAAATGGACATCAAATTGCTCAAACCGAAAAAATGGATGTCTGGGCAACAGCCTCTTTAGAAGAAATATTTAGATTAAGTACTGAACAACAATTTCAAGTTTTACGCCATAAATTGGATAGCATTACTTCCAAAATGCGTCCATCAAAAGACCTGAATATATTATTACAAATCGCTGTCGCTGAAGTTCGGAAACAAATCGGATGCGATCGCGTTGTTATTTATAATTTTCATTCCTCTGAATCCGGGGTTGTTTTAGCTGAATCTAGAAATACAGATTGGACTCCTACTTTTGGTGAAACTCTACCTACTGTCACTTTTGGCAAATCAATTCGAGAAGATTATTTAAATACTGTTGTTATTAATGATGTTATCAGGGTAGAAACTACTCCTTATCAATTACAACTGTTAGAAAAATTTCAAATCAAAGCTAGTTTAAGCTTGCCAATTATTGTTGATGAAGAACTTTGGGGTTTGCTGGTAGTACATAATTGTGCAAATCCCCGTGAATGGCAAGAATTTGAAATCAGTCTTTTGTCTCAAGTTATAGGAGAAATTAGTCACAGATTATCCCTGCTAGGATATCTCCAACAAAAACAAGAACGTTCTCAAAAGTTAGCTCAGGTCGCAAAACGTCAGCAAAACCTGATTGACCTTACCCAAAAGATGGGTAAAGTGTTAGTAGAAAAATCCATAGATTTATCTACATTTGACCTGTTACTGCAAACTACAGTTGCAGAAGCTCGCAAATTATTACAATCAGATCGCGTAGCTGTTTATTGCTTCAATCCCGATTGGAGTGGTGAGTTTATTGCCGAGTCTGTTGGTAAAGGTTGGCTTCCTTTCAAAGATAGGGATTTTGACCGCAGAATGTTGCAAGATAACGGTCATTGCGACACCATCCAAAACCTTGCCAGAAAGTTAGAAGATAAACACGACTCTTATTTCCAACAAATGCAAGGAGGACGTTATCAACAGAAAAAGGCTTTTGTAGTCAATGATGTCTCCAAAGCTGGTTTTCCTCCCTGCTATACGGATTTGTTAGAACAGTTTGAGGCAAAAGCTTATTTGACTATCCCCATTTTTAAGGGAGATAAACTTTGGGGACTATTAGCTAGTTATCAACACTCAGACATTCGTACTTGGGAAGAGTATGAAGTCAAAGCAATGCAGCAAATTGCTTTGCAGCTAGGAATCGCACTACAACAAGCAGAAGACTTTGATAAATTACAAAAAACAGCAGAACGCGATCGCTCTTTGGGCAAAATTATGGACACAATCCGGCAGTCCTTGGATAGTGAGAGCATATTCAATACCACTACTCAAGAATTGCGTCTTCTACTAGCAGCAGATCGGGTAGGATTATATCGTTTTAATTCAAACTGGGGTGGTGAGTTTGTCTCTGAATCTGTAGCTGACGGTTGGATACCATTAGTAGGACCTGGAATTAGAACTGTCGTTGACGATACCCATCTACAAGAAACTGAAGGCGGACGATATCGCAATCGTGAAAGCTTTGTCGTCAATGACATTTACAAAGTCGGTCATGCTCCCTGCCACATTCAGATTTTAGAACAATTCCAGGCAAAAGCTTATGTAATTGTACCAGTATTCTCTGGGCAAAAATTATGGGGTTTGCTCGCTGCTTATCAAAACTCCGGTACTAGAGAATGGCAAGCAGATGAAGTCAGATTGTTAGAACGCATTGGCAACCAGTTAGGGGTAGCAGCGCAACAAGCTGAGTATTTAGAGCAAGTCGAAAAAACCGCAGAACGCGATCGCACCCTGAGCAAGATTACCAACAAAATTCGTCAATCTACCGATATCACTACCATCTCTAATAATGCAGCTCAAGAACTACGTTCTTTAATTCAAGCTGACAGAGTAGGAGTATATCGCTTCAATGAAAATTGGGGTGGTGAAATGGTAGCTGAATCCGTGGATGGGAACTGGGTAAAACTAGTAGGAAAGGATATCAGAACAGTAATTGAAGATACCCACCTCAAAGAAACCCAGGGAGGACGCTATGCCAATCGGGAAAACTTAATTGTCAACGATATTGCTCAACTCAACTACAGCCCTTGTTATCAGGAGATTTTAGCGGGTTTTCAGGCAAAAGCTTATGCGATCGTACCCGTATTCTGCGGACAAAAATTGTGGGGTCTGCTAGCTGCTTATCAAAACTCCTCCACCAGAGAATGGCAAACTGTTGATGTGGAATGGATGGAGTTTATTAGCGAACAACTAGGAATAGCAGTACAACAACCAGAATATTTGCAAAAATTGCAGCAAAAGTCAGAAGAAATCGCAAAGACGGCTAGACTTGACCGTGCTGCTGATAAAGTGATTGACCAAATTAGGAAATCTGGAAATATTGAACGGATTTTTAGTACATCTACTAGAGAATTACAACTGCTATTTAATGCTGACCGCGTAGCTTTATATCGCTTTAATCCAGACTGGAGTGGTGAATTTGTCGCTGAATCTGTTACTAGTGGTTGGTTACCCCTAGTAGACGACCATAGCGGTATGGTAATTGAAGATACTTATCTCCAAGATACCCAAGGTGGACGCTATCGTTTCCGAGAAACCTATGCGGTGAATGATATTTACAATGCAGGTCACAATCAGTGCCACATCGAGGTTCTCGAACGTTTACAAGCCAGAGCCTACATTATTGTGCCTGTAATAGCTGGACAACAGTTATGGGGTTTGTTCGCAGCTTATCAAAACTCTGGACCTCGGGAATGGTTGGAATCTGAGGTGAGCATTCTAGCAAGGATTGGCGATCAAATAGGTGTTGCTATCAAACAAACTGAATATCTCCAACAATTACAAGCAACATCTAAACAAATAGAACTGTCGGCTAAAAGAGATAGAACTGTTAACAAAATTGTTGAAAGACTACGGGAAAATACTGATTTAACAACCGCCTTCCGTACAACAGCCAAAGAAGTTCGGATCTTGTTAAAAGCTGATCGCGTCGGGGTATTTCGTTTCCTTCCCGAATCCGGTTACGATGACGGGGAATTCGTCGCTGAAGATGTGCTACCAGGATATACTTCAGCAATGAACGTGAGAGTTCATGACCATTGCTTTGGTAATCAATTTGCTTCTGGATATCAAGAAGGGAAAATCCAAGCAGTTGGGGATATTTACAATGGCAATTTGAGTGACTGCCACATTGATATTCTTGCCCAATTCCAAATCAAAGCCAACTTGATTGTACCTTTGCTCAAAGGTTCTCAGTTGTGGGGCTTGTTGTGTGTCCACCAGTGTGATTCACCCCGCAACTGGCAAGAAGAAGAAATTGAATTAGTCAAGCGAGTTGCCTATCAGTTGGGTGTATCTATCCAACAGGATGAGTATGTACGACAGCTACAAGAACAGTCGGCAAAAGTACAAGCATCTGCTCAAAAAGCTCAAAGTGTTAACAAAATTGTTGAAAGACTACGGGAAAATACCGATTTAACAACCGCTTTCCGTACAACAGCCAAAGATGTTCGAGTCTTGTTAAAAGCTGATCGCGTCGGGGTATTTTGTTTTCTCCCAGAATCCGGTTACGATGACGGGGAATTCGTCGCTGAAGATGTGCTACCAGGATATACTTCAGCAATGAACGTAAAAGTTCATGACCACTGCTTTGGCAACCAATTTGCTTCTAGCTATCAAGAAGGGAAAATCCAAGCAGTTGGGGATATTTACAATGGCAATTTGAGTGACTGCCACATTGATATTCTTGCCCAATTCCAAATCAAAGCTAATTTAATTGTGCCTTTGCTCAAAGGGTCTGAGTTGTGGGGCTTGTTGTGTGTCCACCAGTGTGATGCACCTCGTCATTGGCAATCAGAAGAAATTGAATTAGTCAAGCGAGTTGCCTATCAGTTGGGTGTATCTATCCAACAAGCCGAGTATTTGCAACAGTTACAAGAACAGTCAGCACAAGTTGCAGCAGCAGCAGCGCGGGACAAAGCAGCAAGGGAAGAACTGCAAAAAGGTGCCATGTTCCTACTGAAAGCGGTAAGACCCGCTCTAGATGGCGATTTGACAGTACGTGCTCCTATTACTGAAGATGAGTTAGGCACAATTGCCGATTCTTACAACAACACCATTCAAGCCTTAAGACAAATCGTTGTTCAAGTACAAACAGCTGCCCAAAAAGTAGGGCAAAGCTCTCAAGACAGCGATAAAGTTCTTTCTGGATTGAAAAACTTGTCCCAAAGCCAGTCTCAAGAAATTGGTGAAGCATTAACTGAAGTTCAGCAAATGATAGATTCCACCAAAGCTGTAGCAGCAAACGCAGAGTTGGTAAAAGTTGCAGTCCAAGAGGCGAACCAAACCCTAGAATCTGGCGATGCAGCCATGAATATGACTGTAGAAGCCATCCAAGGAATTCGGGAAACAGTAGCTCAAACCAGCAAAAAAATTAAGCGTCTTGGTGAATCTTCCCAAAAGATTTCTAAAGTGGTGAATTTGATTAGTAGTTTTGCCACTCAAACCAACGTACTAGCACTAAATGCTGCCATTGAAGCTACCCGAGCCGGAGAATACGGTAAAGGCTTTGCGGTGGTAGCAGATGAAGTCCGTTCTTTATCTCGCCAATCATCAGCAGCAACAACGGAAATTGAAAAACTCGTCCAAGAGATTCAAACAGAAACTGGGGAAGTAGCAACAGCTATGGAAACTGGTATTCAGCAAGTAGTTGAAGGTACAAGTTTGGTGAATGAAACTCGCCAGAACTTAAATGCAATTGTTACCGCTACTGCCAAAATTAGTGAATTATTGCTGCGGATTACTAATGCAACCCAAGCTCAAATGGAACGCTCTGAGACTGTAACGAACTCCATGAATGATGTGGCGGAAATTTCCCAGAGTGCTGTGAATGGAACCCAAGAAATGGCTGCTGTTTTCCAACAGTTATCTCAAACCGCGCAAGAACTATTGGCAACCGTCAGTAAGTTCAAAGTGAAATAGTACACAGTTACTGAGTAGGGAGTAGGGAGTAGGGAATAAATATGTACTGGTAACTACAAAAACACCTTAAACATCCTCATTCTAGATCCCTCTCCCAAATTAGGGGGAGGGACTTTCCAGATCATCAATTTCTCAAACTTTATTTTTTCCTGCTACTTCTTCCTCTCTACCACAGTTTTTTAATGGGGAAATAACACCAACAAACTGTTCTATTTATTGATCGGAAAACTGATAATTGAAATGACTATGGATCCTTCTATCCGCGAACAAGGCTACATCTACTTCATGAGTGAAGCTCCAGATCTGCTCCATACCATAGAAGAAGAACTCTTTAATTTGGCAGAAGAGCGCACCACCGCTATTGTACATAACTTAATGCGGGCAACTCATACCATTAAGGGGGGAGCTGCTAATGTTGAATTAGAGGTAATTCAACAAATTTCCCACTCTTTAGAGGATATATTTAAAGCTCTTTATAATCCAGATGTAGTTATAGATGCTGAATTACAAACATTACTATTTAAGAGTTATGAATGTCTAAATTTAGCACTAACTTCTGAATTCAATAAAACTTCTTACAACGGTGAAGAATTACTGAACAGAGCTAACGTTGTTTTTGAACAAATACAAGCAAAATTAGGTGATGCTTTTGGTGCAGAGGCTTATATTCCTACTTCAGAAGAGCTAGGATTTGATATTGTATTATCTATCTTTGAGACAGGTGTAACTCAGAGTATAGAAAGTATATCTGAAACCATTAATAATCATCCTCCAATTGATGAATTAGTTGATTTTTTAAATTCTCAGGCAGAGGTTTTCATTGGTTTAGCAGAGTCTTTAAATTTACCTGGTTTTGCAGATATTGGTAAAACAATTACCGCTGCTTTGGAAATTAATTATTCTGAAGCTTTTAAAATTGCTGAGATTACTTTAGCTGATTTACAACAAGCAAAAGCTGCAGTTATAGGAGGCGATCGCACTCAGGGAGGAGAACCTTCTTTCGCTTTAAAAGAATTAGCTAATCAGTGTATAGATACCACCGAGTCGTCACTAGATTTATCATCAATAGATAATTTTTCTCTGGAAGAAATAAAAAATCAAATCATTGAGCCTGAATTAGATCTAGTAACAGCATCCAATGGTGTAGAACAAATAACCGAAAATCTATCAATTGAATCTGAACTAGAGCTGACAGCTTCACCTAATAGTACGGAACAAATAACTGAGAATCTATCAATTGAATCGGAACTAGAACTGACAGCTTCATCTAATAGTGTAGAACAAATAACTGAGAATATATCAATTGAACCTGAACTAGAACTGACAGCTTCATATAATAGTACGGAACAAATCACCGAGAATATATCAATTGAACCTGAACTAGAACTGACAGCTTCATATAATAGTACGGAACAAATCACCGAGAATATATCAATTGAATCTGAACTAGAACTGACAAATACTACTAATAATGAAAATAAATTAACAGATAAGCTCTCATTTACATCGAGCTATTCTAATTTATTGATAAATGAAATCAAACAGTTATATAGTTTTTTAAAGAATGATTATAGGGTAAAAAATAAACAAATAAAAGTAAGAATTGCCAAATTTTATATTAAGATAATCTGCTATATTTTGGGATGGTTTAATAATGTACACTTAACTCCTAAAGAACAATTAAATCTGGCTCTATTAGTTCCTGAACCTGGTGTAGAAAATACCTTAGATTATGTTGATAACTGGCTAAATGATTTTTTCCTATTCTTGCAAGAACCAGAAGATAGTCAAAGTCTTCATATTTGCAGACAAGGTGTTATTTTAACGATTTTGAATGCTGTTATTCAATTCTTATATTCTACTAAAGATAATATTGATTTAATTCCTATTATTCAACAAAGAATATCAGAATTAGCAACAGAATATCGAAAGCATACACCAATTAATAAAATAGAAAAAGATTGGTATAAACGAGATAAACTAAAACAGCTTTTAGTTTTACAAGAAATATCTGTTACTACTATACCCGAGATATCTACAGATACTTTGGTAGAATCAATATGGGGAGAAACAGATACTTCTGTATCTGATGAATATCAAGTTATTGAAACAAAAATTGAAACTACTCCCGAAAAGAATGACTCAATCAGCATTGAAAACACAGAATCTCTGGATCAGGATAGTTTGAATACTGATACTTATTTGTTTGATCAGAAACAAGTTACTGAAACACAACTTGAGACTACTATTGAAAAGAATGAATCAGTAAGCATTGAAAAGCCTGAATCTTTAGCTGTTAAAGAGACTTTACAAGCCGATACTCATACACCAAATATTATTCCAGAAAAATTAGTTACTAATACTCCGGTAACCAAAATCGAGGTAATAGATAATGAGAATCAAAATGCAACTCAAACTGTAGAAGATAAAGAGCAAATTCTACCAACTACAAATATTCGCCAACGCTCTTTTGTGAAAGTAGATGTAGAGGGATTGCAATATCTTAACTATCTAGCAGGAGAACTACTAATTTATCACAAGCGTAGAAGCTTAGAAGAAGAACAACTCCAAGTAATTATTGAAAGACTATCCCAACAACTTTCTAGACATCAAACTACCCTCAACCAATTACGGGATTTGCCCCTACAGATGCAAAATTTTGCTTCCCAAAACATGCAGCAAGTGTCTTCGGTAAATTTTGATTCTCTAGAAATGGATGGATATACGGAATTTAATCTAGCTTTACATGGAGCAAATGAAGAAACTTTACAACTGCAGGAAACTATAGAATCTCTCGATTTACTATTCAGACAATCCCATCAAGTTCAAGAGAAAAATCAGCGTTTAGTATTAGGAATTTTAGAAAACGTCGATAATGCCAGAATGTCTCCCTTGGGCAATATATTTAATCGTTTTCCTCAAATGCTACAAAGGCTGGGAACTGTGTATGGCAAACGGGTAGAATTAAAACTTTATGGTACAGAAGTATTAGTAGATAAAGCGATCGCGGAAAAATTATACGATCCCTTAGTACATTTGATACGTAATGCTTTTGACCACGGTCTTGAGGTGCCAGAAGTTCGCCGTCAGCATCACAAACCAGAACAAGGCACCATTGAAATTCGTGCTTATCATCAAGGTAGTCAAACTATTATCGAAATCCAAGATGATGGCAAAGGACTAAATTTAGAAAAGATTCACACTAAAGCCATCGATTTAGGTCTAATACCAGTCAATCACACACCAACTTCAGAAGAACTACTAGACCTATTATTTTCACCTGGATTTTCCACTGCTGGTAAAGTCAGTGAAATTTCTGGACGGGGTATGGGGTTAGATATTGTTCGTTCTCATTTACAAGGATTAGAAGGTTCAATCTCAGTTAATTCACTACCTAACCAAGGCACAACATTTATACTCAAGATTCCTTTTTCTATGACTACAGATAAGTTAATGATAGTTCAAGCAGGAGGAGCAGTCTACGCTCTACTTTTGGACAGCATTGAAAAAATTGTGCTTCCTTCCGCCGAGCAAATTAAGTATGTAGACGGGAAAAAAGTTTTGTACTGGAATACAGAACAAGACGAACGAATGCTTGGTATTCGCCCATTATCAGATTTAATTTTCTATAGTGGCTCTTTTGTGAGTGGTGCTAATGCACATCATACCCTCACCAAAAAGGCGGGAGAAATGAAAAACCCCATACTGGTGCTGCGGAAAAATCAAGAAAGGTTGGCTTTAGAAGTCGATCAAATAATCGGCGAGCAAGAACTAGTTATCAGACCTTTAGGAAGTGCGATCGCTCCTCCCAAATACGTGTATGGTTGTAGTAGTTTAGCTAATGGCAACCTGATTCTAGTTATTGATGGTACTTTGTTACTAGAATATCGAGAATTACAGTCAGCATCCATTGATGTTAGGGCTTTACCTGGTACTTCTGGGCTAGAATTATCAGCAAGTGCATCAGAAAACTCCACTGCATTACCAACCATATCAGCTCAAGATACAGATAATGAGCCTAGTAAATCTACACATATCAATAGTAAGGCTCCCAATGTAATTTTGGTGGTGGATGATGCTATTAGTCTGCGTCAAACCCTCTCCCTGACACTACAGAAACATGGCTACCAAGTTGTACAAGCTGAAAATGGTATAGATGCATTAGAAAAAGTGCAATTATACCCTGAAGTTAAGATGATAATTTCTGACCTGGAAATGCCGAATATGAATGGTTTTCAGTTGTTAAGTAACCTGCGTCAAGACAGTGATAATGCGAAATTACCCGTAATTATTCTTACTTCTCGCAGTGCGGAAAAGCATCGGAAATTAGCTCAAGCTTTAGGAGCCACAGCTTATTTTAGTAAGCCTTATCTAGAAGATGAATTGATTGCTACTGTTAAGGAGTTAGATCATCACAGTTCAAACAATTCTCTTCAATTAGTCCTTAACCACTAATACGAATGGGTACGAAGTTAAGACAAAACCTATTCAGGGCAAGGTGTTGGGGTAGGGTGTTGTGTTGAATAAAACCCCGTCGGGACGGACGGGGTTTCACTCAATTTTAGTACTGTCAACCATTCTTGTGGGATAATTTATTTCCTGGAGTTCCCTAACCTAACGTTTAGGTGCTGCTTCACCAAACTTAATTAATAGAGCGATCGCTATACTAACTACTAGAATTAAAGTAGAACTTAAAGCGGAACCAAATCCCCAGTTTTGTGCCGCACCGAGAAACTGGTTATAAATTAATCTGGCAGCTGTCATACTGGAAGCACCACCCAGTAATTCGGGATTAATAAAATCTCCCATAGCACTAATAAATACGAGAAAAGAACCAGCGGCAATACCTGTAATGATTTGGGGTACGGTAACTCGCCAAAAAGTCTGTAGGCGATTTGCACCTAAATCTGCTGCTGCTTCTAATAAACGTTTATCTAGTTTTTCTAAGGAAGCATATAAAATCAAAACCATATATGGCAATAAGCTGTAACTCATGCCAATTAATACTGCTGGACTACGATTGAGTAACTGCAAACTCGGCAAACCGAAGTTAGCTAGTAAAGTATTCAGTAAACCTGTGGGACGGAGAATAGTAATCCAAGCATAGGAACGCAGCAAAGAAGAAGTCCACAGGGGTAAGACAAATGCCAGTAAAAGCAAATTTCTCCAACCTGGTGGCGCGTTCACAGCAATCCAGTAGGCGATTGGTAAGCCACAAATCAAACAAATGATAGTGGTGCCAACCGCAAAAAATAGCGATCGCCAAATGACTTGCAGGTATAATGGGTCAAGTATTTTGATATAGTTATCAAATCCGCTAGGATTAACCACATCACCAGGTCTAATTCCTGGGACTAAGCTTAATTCAATAATAATTAGGGTAGGTAGCACCAGTAATAACACTAACCATATTCCTGCTGGTGCGAGCAATAACAAAGGCTCTAACCAGTTTGATTTTGATTTACGTGATTTCTGTAGCTCCCCAGGGTTATTACCAGAATCAGATTGGGAATGAGTAATTTCAGTAGACACAGATTGCAAATAAAAAATAATATTTTTTCAATTTTTATAGAAAAATAAATAAGCAATAATACCAAAATTGTATCCTAATTACGGGAAGTTGTCTGGGGAGAAAGATGGATTAAATAATATGCACATCTACAATTTATCCTCACCCTCGCTTTTTACTGCATAAAAATCTTTCCCTCTCCTTATGAAGGAGAAGGATATCTGCTCTTAACAGGGTAAGGACTACTAGCTTCCTACCGTCAGCAGCTGTGCTACTCGGATTGCGGAAGTTATGGCTCCTTCATGCAAACCATCTCCTAGATAAGCTCCCGCATGGTAAGTATTGTTCTCGCCATTGGTGGCAACAATTTCGTCTCTGTACCTAAAAGCCTCGACGTTGTAGAGGGGTGTGTGGTGTAACTGAACATGGATGATTTTGTCTTTGGCAATCAAACTATCTAGGTTAAATGCCAAACTATATTGAGTGGGTGATGATATACCACAAAGTTGATTCAGGTAAGCATTATATCCCCATCCCTTTTCAGTTTGGAAAAAATCAAATTCTGAAAATTTATTGATGCCGTACCTGCCATACATGGAAGTATCTGTATGCATTACCGTTGTTGCCTGATTTCCCTGCCATGCTGAAAATCGCTTTATTTCTGCCTGTGTCGGATTGGCTAATAATTGCATTACTTGATCCGGTGGCGTGGCAAACACAATTTTATCGAATGTCTGTGTTTCCCCATCCAGTAACTGAATATTAACACCATCATCTGCTCTAGAGATTTTGGCAATTTCTACATTCAAAAAGACCTGACCCTGGAAGCGTTCGAGAATTTTTTCAATATAGGAATACACCCCACCCTTAATTCTCACCCATTTGACAAAGATATAATCCCGCAAGGCAGGAATTGCTAATTCTGCGGGGAAATTATCAATTAACTCAAATGGCATGGAATAACTATACATTGTCAGCAATTTTAACCAGCAATTGCGGATACACTGGCGTTTTAAATATTCAGACATGGGCTGATTATAAAAATCTTGCATTTGGGCAAAGCGCGTTGTTACCCATAATCCAGCAGAACGGGCATAAAGAGTATCAAGTCTGAGATATTCAAGTAGACGCTGTATGCCGGTAAAATTCTTTTGAATCATGCCACCGGAAAGAAAGTGGCGGCCATCTTTGAGAAATAATCCTGAACCAATATTAACGGGTTCTAATTCCACTTCAAGTTCTTGCATTAATTCCAAGAAGTTGTGAAAGTTCACCGGGAATTCCAGGACACCTCCTTCTAATAAATGGTTACACTCAGAGTGATTGGCTTGAATATTTTTATTTAATGTACAAATATGCCCACCCAAAATAGGTTGTTTCTCAAAAACTGTGACGTGATTACCCTGTTTATCTAGCAGGTATGCTGTAACCATACCGCTAGCACCGCCCCCAATAACTGCTATTCTCATATCATTCCTAACTCCTCAAGTTAGCACGCAATGCGCCCCTACTAATTCCTAACTAGGGGTAGGCTGTCCCTAATATCAAATCCCCTGATAATCTTTGATATAAAAGTGCCCCAGTCCAAAATGTTGGAGCAAAACCGGGATAACCAGATGAGGCATTACAAAAATAGAAATTCTTTAAAGATGTCAGGTGATTCAATCTCCCAAGTCCCATATTCTTGGGTGTGAGGCTAGAACCATAGGAATTGCCCTTTGGACACCAGCAAAACCTTTCATTTGTGGTAGGACTACCAGTGATTTTAAAGACTATATATTTTCGCAAATTCGGAATATAGTGTTTCTCTACCACATCCAAAATAGAATCAAAAATCTCTTCTTTTTTATGATTGTAAGCCTTTCTGCTTGTATCTTGAAGTTGCTGAAAATAAGCATAATTAGCAACAGTCAAAAATTCAACTATTTGACAATCATCGGGACAATCCCGTTCCGCATTGGTTAATAAAGTAGGTGTTGTAATTGCAAAACTAGGATGGGAATAATCATGTTTTTCATACATCTGCTCAAAGGCTTCATTCAAGTTTTGATGCTCTGTATGAAAAGTGTTCCAGTTCCCAAATCCATAGTCTCGTAAATCAATATCCTTCACAACGCAGTAAGCCATATAGTTTGAGGGGGAATACTCATAATTGAGTTGGTGGCGTACCTTGCCAGAGAATTTTTCCATGCCAATCATCTGGGCAGCTTTTTTCGGATCTATGTTACAGATAATCGTTTTGCCTGTGAATTCACGGGTTTCATGGGTAATACGATCTATTGCTTGTACCCCAGTAACTGTTTTATCTGCGACTATAAAATTAGTTACTTCATGGTTGAGAAGCACTTCACCACCATTTTCTTCAATCACCTTCACTAAAGAATCAATCACAAATTCAAAATGCTTGGTGGGGTAAAATGCACCTTGTTGATATCCTGTAAATAAAATTACCCAGGCATAAAAAGATAGTTGATTTGGGGGTAGCAAAAAATCAGGCCATTGCAATGCTAAAAGTGTTTGCGCCCCAACAGGTAAATTAAAGCGATCGAAAACATCCTGAAGGGTATCATAAAGATGCATTGCCGCACAGGACACTTGACCAAAATGCTGGATTAATTCAGCAGGTTTTACAGGGGGAGATAGTTTCTTTAATCCTTCACTAGTCTTTTGTACTTCTAAAACAAATTTACGAATTTGATCAGCATCCTGGGGAAAAAGCTCAGATAACCGATGGATCAGTTCCTGAGATTCTGAGGGAATATCCAGTGAATATCCCGGCATTCTCATGTGATCGAACCCATCAGGATCGTACCGCTCGAAGGTAACTTTTTGCTCCAAGTTGAGTTTTTTCAATACTCGGTTTACCGTGTGCCCTTCACCACAATCCCAAACATAATGTAATTGGGCATTAAACTTATATTTTTTGGCCATCATAAAGGTGTGACCAAAGCCACCTGGATGTTCGTGGGCTTCTAATACTTGAACTTTTTTACCGGATTTTGCCATCAGAGATCCAAAGACTAATCCTGATAACCCACTACCCAGGATCAGGTAATCTGTTTTCATACTGGTTCTCCTTAAAACCGCATTTAAATTAAGATTTATTTAAGCGATCGCATTTTTATCTACTTTGAATGTAAAGCTTTTATCTCTTGCTGGCAGGAAATCTTATACAAAATATTTGTTTTATAATATTTTGATATATTAACGTGAGTATTCTGTTGCCAAAATCAATAAATAATTTCACCGTATTAGACACGTGGTGCCTTCGCACAGGGTAGCAAGAGGGAAAGAAAAGAATATAGAGATATTCATCTTACTCAGCAAGATTAATGTGGGGGAACACTGGTGTTTTGACCAAAAAATAGACTCTCATCAAGCCATGTGCATTTATCCGTGGAGAAAAAAATGAATCTATCGTTTCATTAGCCCCTCGATAGCTTACACCGAAAGCTACGCCTACATTGATGGGGAAACTGGTAACTGAAATGATGACGGCTAATTAGTAACTTGACAAGAATTTTTACAAAATTTTACATTTTTTTAATATTCTGATACACTACCTGTGTTCTGGAAGTTGTGTTAAGTCAGTCACTCCTTCTGGAAGGAATAATAATTTTCCAATACTGGTTATCAAGTTCAAGTAGTTACTTTTCCATCAACACGAATATGGTTCAAGCTAAACCTCAAAGTTCAGAGCTGATTGAAAGTCTCGAAAAACTCTCTCCTCTGGAGTCCGAGCAGATTATTCAATTTAATCATCCAGAGAAGTATCGCACTTCGGAGTGGTACACTGGTCATGGAGAAATCACCGCTAGTGGAGATGGTCGCTCCTTTGAAATTTCAGCTACTTATACCCTGAGAGGAGAAGTTAAGTTAGTAGATGGGGTGTTTGAGCCTGATAATTTGACCTTAGCTGAAGTATATAGTCGTCGCGGTCGTTGTGTGGCAATTGTCGATAGTGCCGTAGATGAACTTTATGGGGAGTCATTGCGACGTTATTTTGAGTACCATGAAATTCCTCTCAAGTTGCTTGCGTGTCGTGCTTGGGAATCTGATAAAACCCCTGAAACAGTCCACCGCTTGCTGCAATTTTTGGGTAAGGATGGTTGTGATGTATCTCGTAACGAACCCGTATTAGTGGTTGGTGGTGGTGTCCTCAGTGATGTTGCTGGATTAGCCTGTTCGTTACAACACCGACGCACTCCCTATATCATGGTGGGAACTACTGTTGTTGCTGCGATCGATGCGGGACCATCACCCCGTACTTGCACCAATGGCAGTCAATTCAAGAATAGTATTGGAGCTTATCATCCACCAGTATTGACTTTAGTAGACCGCAATTTCTTCCGGACTTTGGCAACTGGTCACGTTCGTAATGGCATGGCTGAAATTATTAAGATGGCAGTCACCGACGATCCTATCCTGTTTGGGTTAATGGAGAAATATGGTCCTCAGTTGCTAGAAACTCACTTTGCTACAGTCAATGCCGATGAGAAGCTAGCTAAGATCGCTGATGAGGTAATTTATCGAGCATTATTTTCCTACATGAAGCATGAGGGAACTAATATGTTTGAGACTTATCAAGATCGTCCCCATGCTTACGGTCATACTTGGAGTCCTCGTTTTGAACCTGCTGCCAAGTTAATGCACGGTCATTCTGTGAGTATTGGTATGGCTTTTGGTGCTAGTTTAGCCGTAGAGATGAACTGGCTAGGAACAGCAGAACGCGATCGCATTATGAATTTATGTCGTTCTCTGGGTCTGTCTGTTTACCACCCCATTTTGGAAGATATTGACTTAATGCTTGAAGGTCAAAAAAATATGCGCCGCAAGCGGGGAGAAGGGGGTTTATGGGCTCCACTACCCACAGGAATTGGTTCTTGTGATTATGCTCAAGAAGTATCTTCAGGGATGTTACAAGCTGCGGTTGAGAATTACAAACAACTGTGTAGTTCATTCCCTGATGGCGGAAAAGGTGAGGAAATGTATTTAAGCGATCTTGGTCTGGAATAGGAGTAGTAGAGAATGACTAAGCTATTAGAAACTCCCAATCAAGCTAGACCCGTAACTCCCTTGGGGATTTTAGTACAACAGTTGGAAGAGACTGTCAAGATGGCGAAGGAAGAGCAAGTTTCTGCTGCCTTAATGAGTTCTCTGCAACAGGTATTTAACTTAGCAGCAGGAATCGACCCCTATCTTGAAGAATGTAGTACCACTGAATCTGCGGCCTTAGCTGCCTTAGCCCAGAAAACAGCCGCAGAAGATTGGAGCAAACGCTTTTCGGATGGGGAAACGGTACGCCAGTTAGAGCAGGAAATGCTTTCTGGACATATTGAGGGACAAACCCTGAAACTGTTTGTCTACATGACAGGGGCAAAGCGCGTCCTAGAAGTAGGTATGTTTACTGGGTATTCTGCATTGGCTATGGCAGAAGCCTTGCCAGAAGATGGGTATATGGTTGCCTGTGAAGTAGATACTTATGTGGCTGATTTCGCCCGTAGTTGTTTTGATCAGTCTCCCCACGGCAACAAAATTAAGGTGGAAGTTGCTCCAGCTTTAGAGACACTGCAAAAATTGGCAGATGCCGGAGAATCCTTTGATTTGGTATTTATTGATGCCGACAAGAAGGAATATATTGATTACTTCCAACTCTTGTTAGAGCGGGATTTGTTAGCTCCTGGTGGTTTCATTTGCGTAGATAATACCTTATTGCAAGGACAGCCTTATTTACCACCAGCACAAAGGACTCCCAACGGAGAAGCGATCGCTCAATTTAACAGTTTTGTGGCAAATGATACACGAGTAGAACAGGTTTTACTCCCATTGCGAGATGGTTTAACCATCATCAGACGTAAATAGAGAAACGAGAAATTGAGACAAAAGGCAATGGATATCTGTTCATTGCCTTGTTTCTCTTGTAGTGAATAAACTGAGTTCGGAGTTCGGAGTTCGGAGTTCGGAGTTAAAATTTACCTAAGTTCCGTCGAACTCACACTGATTTACTAAGTTTAGGTTAATTGTTGAGTTTATTCTCAACTATTCGGGAAGTGACTCCTCACTTGAATTGTATAAATCCTTGACTCATAAGGGCTTTAGCCTCAAAATTTTGTCGAACTCACGTATAGTTATAGGACTCATATTTGATTTTTGAAGAAACGAGCCTACACTTGCTATTCCCTGTTCCCTATTCCCTATTCCCTGTTCCCTATTCCCTATTCCCTATTCCCTATTTCCTATTCCCTATTCCCTACCATCACCAGTGATTAAGGCTTCGCCACGCTTACGCGAACACAAATCAAACCGGATTCCTATCTTCACCATGACTAATGCACCCACCATTGCTTTCCTCAAAAGTATTGGCACTTTGACTCTACTTTTACTGGCATTACCGATAAATTTAACCCTTGTCACCATCTCCCTGTTAATTAGTTGGTTAACTTCTCCATTCCGCCAACAAATAACCGCCGACAACCCGAAAAAAGTCCTGATTACCGGGGGGAAAATGACGAAAGCCTTGCAACTGGCTCGTTCTTTTCACCAAGCCGGACACCAGGTGTTTTTGGTGGAAACCCATAAATATTGGTTATCAGGACACAGATTTTCTAATGCTGTCAAGGGTTTTTATACCGTACCAGCACCAGAAAAGGATGCCGATGGTTACTGTCAAGAATTACTCAAAATTGTGCGTCGAGAGGGAATTGATGCCTTTATTCCCGTATCTAGCCCAGTTGCGAGTTATTATGATTCCCTAGCTGGAGAATTACTCTCACCCCATTGTGAAGTGATTCACTTTTCTGCTGATGTTACCCAGATGTTGGATGACAAGTTTACTTTGTGCCAAAAAGCGCGTTCTCTGGGACTATCAGCACCGAAATCTTTCTTAATTACCAATCCCCAACAAATTCTGGATTTTGATTTTGCAGGGGATGGAAGCCGGTATATTCTCAAAAGCATTCGCTACAATTCAGTTTCTCGCTTAGATATGACCCAACTACCCTTTGCAGGGATGGAAGATTACGTCAAAAATCTGCCCATTAGCGAGGAAAGTCCTTGGACAATGCAAGAGTTTATTACTGGTCAAGAGTATTGTACTCACAGTACGGTGCGTCAGGGGAAAATTAGACTGCACTGCTGTTCTCAATCTTCTGCTTTTCAGGTAAATTACGAACATATTGAGAAACCGGAAATATATGCATGGATTGAGAAATTTGTCAAAGAATTAAATTTAACTGGACAAATTTCCTTTGATTTTATGCAAACACAAGATGGCACAGTTTATCCCATTGAGTGTAATCCCCGCACCCATTCTGCCATTACCATGTTTTACAATCATCCGGGATTGGCAGATGCTTATCTTCAGGATAGTAAGGATGAGAGTGAAGTACCAATTGTGCCACTTGATAGCAGTAAACCTACTTACTGGCTGTACCATGAGATTTGGCGACTAACTGAGATTGGCTCTTTTGACGATTTACAAGCTTGGATAGGGAAAATGGTTAAAGGAACGGATGCTATTTTTCAAATTAACGACCCCCTACCATTTTTTACAGTACCTCACTGGCAAATAACTTTATTGCTGTTAGAGAATTTACGCAAACTCAAAGGCTGGGTCAAAATTGATTTCAATATTGGGAAATTGGTTGAGCTAGGAGGAGACTAGTGGTCTGGCAAGTCAACTTTGAAGGGCAGAATAAATGAACCACAAAGGCGCAAAGGGCGCGAAGAAAGAAGGAAAGAAGATTTAACAAAAAAGTTTATTTACCCAGCAAAGTTAACTTGCCAGAGTAATAGTACTCGACCACATTAATTTTGCGGGGTAAACCAAGTTCTATACTTATTCTCTCCTTCTCTAACTTTGCGCTCTTTGCGCCTTTGCGGTTAATTCCTTCACCCAGGAAAGTTGCCTTGCCAGAGTACTAGTACCGCTGGGCGGAAGTTAAAAGTCAAAAGGATTTTAGTTTAGGCTTTTGAACCGTTTTAAACGGTCTTTTCTGGGTTGTTTGATATGGATAAACTAACCATGCTGTGTTTTACTGGGGAACTGTCAATCATAGGATTAAACAATTGGTAGTAATGACTAAACAAATTGGAATTGCTGCAACTTTTATTATCTTCCTGGTGTTATTCACAGGAGTTGGCATTTACTCAGCAACCCGCAAACAAAGTACCACCACTGATTATTTACTGGCTAGCCGTAATGTTAATCCCTGGCTGACAGCACTTTCAGCAATGGCAACTGGTCAAAGTGGTTTATTATTCATTGGTCAGGTTGGTTTTGCCTATAAAATAGGAATTTCCTCCCTGTGGCTAACCATTGGTTGGGTAATTGGTGACTATCTCGCTTGGTATTTTGTTTTCAAACGGTTGAGGCAGATGTCCGAGGAAACGGCTTCAGATACGGTATCCTCCTTTCTCAGTCAAAATGTGAAAGGGTCTCGTGCGATCGCTATTATATCTGCATTAATCACCATAGCTTTCCTTGGTTCCTATGCTGCTGCCCAATTAGTTGCGGGAAGTAAAGCCCTCAATGTTGTATTTGGATGGAACTATCATCTAGGCATTATTCTCGGAGCTGTAATTGTTGTTGTCTACTGCTTCTCTGGGGGGATTCGCGCTTCTATCTGGACGGATGCGATACAGGCAATTATTATGGTTGGTTCTTTGTTAATGTTGTTAGTTGTGGCCGTTGCTAGTTGTGGTGGCACAGGACAATTGTGGCAGTCTTTGGCAACAATTGACCCCGCATTAATTGACTGGAACTCCTCGCAACAACCGTGGGGATTTTTGCCTTTCTTTATCGGTTGGATTGTAGCTGGTTTTGGGGTGGTAGGACAACCCCATATTATGGTTCGTGCTATGGCAATTGACTCAGCCGAACACATTAATTTTGCTAGAAATCTGAAAACTGGTTTGGGGTTATTAAATTCTATCTCTGCTACGGGAATTGGCTTAACAGCAAGGGTTCTCATGCCGAATTTAATGGCTTCTGGGGATCCAGAATTAGCACTACCTTATCTATCTTTGGAATTATTACCAGTGGTTTTGGTGGGGTTGATCCTAGCTGGGTTGTTTTCTGCTACCATCTCTACGGCAGATTCTCAAATACTCTCCTGTTCAGCTGCCCTGACTCAAGATATTTTCCCCAATGCCGCTAAATCTTACAAATTGGCAAAGATAGGGACCTTAATCGTAACTTCAGTAATTTTAGCGATCGCTCTTACTGGAAGTAACAACGTTTTTTCCCTAGTTACTTTTTCTTGGTCGGCGTTAGCTTCCGGTTTGGGTCCTTTATTAATCTTGAGAGTTTGGCAGAGGTCTGTAACTTTTTCTACAGCGATCGCGATGATGGGAATTGGAATTACAACGGCTTTAATTTGGAACTTAAAGTTTAATCTATCCAGTGCCATTTATGAAGTTCTGCCCGGTATGGCTGCGGGACTTACAGTCTATGGAATTGCTCTGTTGTTTAGCAATCGTTCTCAGTTATTACGTTTTTAGTTCCTGAGCAGGGTAGTGGTTTGTCCCATAAGTTATGAAGGGTAAAAAATGTAGTGGGAGCGTCTCGCTCCCTGCTGTAAGAAGGAAGCGGGCTGTCCTGCCTGCACTACAATAAACTATCAAAATTAATGGGACAGACCAGTAGTGGTTCATTTCATTAGTTATGAGGGGTAAAACGATTGTAGTGGGAGCGTCTCGCTCCCTGCTGTAAAGAAGCGGGCTTTGGGACCCGCACTACAGCTGCCCTTCAAAATTAATTTGGTGGAGTAGTAGCAGTCCTTTTCATTTATTTTGAGGGGTTGGATAATGAACCACAGAGGGGCAGAGGGCGCAGAGGGCGCAGAGAAAGAGAGGATAAATCTAGAAGTTGGTTTACACAGTACATGATATTTATTCTTGTTTTGTGATTGGAAATTTTTGATTAAAGGTGGTTAATTATGTCAGTACTTCGCGTTCTCCATTTAGTTGGTTCTGCATACGATGACTTTCACTGCGATTTATCACGACTCTATGGTCAAGACTGCATCGCAGCAACGATGGATGCCTCACGCTACGAATTTTATATTGCCTATATTACCCCAGATCGCCAGTGGCGGTTTCCCACATCCCTGAGTCAAGAAGATATTAGGGCAGCACAACCCATGTCTGTTGCCGATGCTATCCAGTTTATTACAGCGCGAAAAATTGACGTGGTGCTACCACAAATGTTTTGTATCCCTGGCATGACTCAATACCGTGCCTTATTTGACTTACTAAAAATACCATATGTGGGTAATACCTCGGATATTATGGCAATAACTGCCCACAAAGCCAGAGCGAAAGCAATTGTGGCAGCAGCAGGAATCAAGGTGCCTGCTGGAGAAGTACTCCGCCAAGGAGACACCCCAAGTATTCAGCCTCCAGTAGTGGTCAAACCTGCTAATTCAGATAATTCTTGTGGTGTAGCTCTGGTAAAAAATATTGCTGATTATGATGCTGCCCTCAAAACAGCCTTTGAATATTCAGATGAAGTATTAGTAGAAGAGTATATAGAGCTGGGACGAGAAGTTCGGTGTGGAATTCTTGTCAAAGATGGTGAACTAGTTGGTTTACCTTTGGAAGAGTATTTGGTAAACCCTCAGACCCATCCCATTCGCAATTATGGTGATAAACTCAAACAAACAGAAGATGGCGGTTTGAGTCTCACTGCCAAGGACAATATCAAGGCTTGGATAGTAGACCCTAATGAACCCATAACTACCACTGTTCAGGAAGTTGCCAAGAAATGTCACCAGGCACTGGGATGTCGTCATTACAGCCTATTTGATTTTCGTATCGATCCCCAGGGACAACCTTGGTTCCTGGAAGCAGGATTATATTGTTCATTTTCACCCAAAAGCGTGATTGCTTGTATGGCAAAGGCAGGGGGGATATCTTTAGATGAATTGTTGGTAACAGCGATTGATGAAACTTTAGTTGCACAGAAGGCACAAACCATTAATAATCATAGCTTGTGCTTGCAGTAGCTCTACAGTTGGCGTTGCTGAATCCATGTATGAATTAAGTTCGCGCAGTCTTACGCACGGAGTGCGGCTACTTAACAGAAGCCACTTCGTGTATACGGTGCAGGGTAGACGCATTAGACGCAAATAATCGTTGTTCAATTGTATCGAAAAATGCAAATTCATACTCTCATTCAGCAATGCCTTAATTCTTTTGGTTTTTTGACTTAAAGCGACCTGCGGTAAAATCTCTTTTACGAAGATGCTTGGTTTTACGTGTGGTGACTCGCTTGCGCCACATCTTGAAGCTTGAGGTACTCATATAACGCCGCATGACTGCGATTGTATCTTTTTCTTTGAGACCAAACTGAATTTCGATCGCCTCGAATGGTGTTCTATCTTCCCATGCCATTTCTACGATGCGATCGATGGTTTGGTTGTCTAAATTGGATATATTGATTGATTTAGGCATAGTTTAATATACTTAAATATACTGAGAGTTTTTCTAGTATTTATTAATTTTGGCACAAGAAGAGCGATAATAAAGCTTATTTACCCCGTGTGCGACTTTTTTCAAAGTCTCCTTTGTAAGAGGATTGGGGGATCTTAAACTTAGTAAATCAGCATGAGCTCCTGTCTAAACCTCCTTAAAAAAGAGGGGAATAAAAATAAAGTTGCACATCGTATGATATTAGCCTATTGAAGCGATCGCTAGCTTTGACTATGGAAATGAGGATGAATTATAGAACTACGCTCGGGGATATATAAAGATTAATATCCAAAGTCTATTACATTCTTAACTTACTCTAAGTATAGAGTTTTTACATATAGCTAAATTTAAACTTTATACAAAAAACGTACTTCATAATGTTTTGATATTTTACGTAAGCATTCAGTTGTCAATTGACTGTCATATCTCATATCTTATATACAGTTCATGATCTATATAGATACCATTACACCAAAGTCAAGAGGGAAAATATTTATAACTTCAACTTTTTGCTACTTGCCAGCTATTGGTATATTTATAACGCCTGGTGCTAAGAATGTAAATAGCCTAGAAAATGAGTCGTACATTACCAAACCTAGGTAAAACGAGAGACATTTAAATCATATTGAAGGAAATATATAATGTCGCTTTTGAATACGATTACTAAATTATTGTTTGATAAATCTGCATTGACAAAAATACTCAGTACAACTACGTTGCTACTGGCCATCACAAGTATAGGAAGCAACGCTAATGCTGCCACATTGAATTGGAATGATTTGGGATGGAGTTCTGTGAAGAACGGTGGTAAGTATGACAGCACTGATTCAGGTACTGTTTTCAGGAATGTGGATGGATCTGGAATTGATGTGACTGTAGAATATTCAAACAATATGTGGAATGGTGAACCCAATCTATATGAAAGACATCCCCTCAATGATACTTATAAGGGTACCCTACGATTTACCAATGATAAAAGCGAAAAAGAAAATACTTGGCTGAAGCTAACTTTTTCTGAGGTGGTAAATATTGACGAAATGTGGATTGGGAGCTTGTCAACTATCAGGAGTAACCGTCGAGAATGGTTGAGCTTTGCAGCCTATTCTGGAACAGAGATAAATGAAAATAATCTGGTGAAGGCATCTAATTACAATACATTCGAGAACTTTTTTGGAGGACAAACAGGTAGCAGCACAGCTGTATATGAAGATAATGCTGATACCCCTTCTTTGGTAAGTCTAGATACTGATTTTGGCACTGCAAATGATGATGCGGTTTATACTACCTATGGAATTGGTAACCAAGTAAATAATTTATTTGGGCGGGTATTCTTTGAATATAACAATCAAGCAGTGCAAACACTTTATATTCAAAATTTTGCGACGGATCCTAGGAGGGAAGGAGATACCCCAGAAGCAGATGATTCCCGAAGCTCTGGAAAAACATCCGTGGCCATAGGGCAGAGCATTGTTTTCAGAAAAGCTGATCAGTCCCAAAAAGTTCCTGAGCCTTCACTAGTGTTTGGACTGCTCCTCGTTGCAGGTATCTCGAAGGCTTTGAAGCATCGTTTGGTTTAATTTGTAATTAATCTTCAACTTTATGGAGTGGTAAGCCTAAATACTTGTGTAGCTCCTGTGCTAACCACTCCATTTCTTCTAAAGTCAAATTAGCATAGCTACTAAAGTCATAGCTGACTGCACTAGTAACAATCACTAACCAAGGTTTCCTTCCGTATTTAATTGCTCCTGATGTTGCTAACTTCAAGTGGGAGGCATTTTTTAATGAACGGATGATGTGCCATTTGATTCCCAGTAAATCATGGGTAAGTACCAATTGCTTTTTGTAAAAGTAAATATGGATATACAGACGTTGGTAAAATCCAGACAGAATGGTGAGGATAATTGTAACTATAGCTGCAAACTGTAAAAAATTAGCGATCGCAACTCCCGAACCCATAAAATTCATTAATGCTGTCCCCAATGCAAAGGGGGTAGCAAAGGAAATAGTGGCTATATGGCGAATACTGAATCCTTGTTTTGGTAGGGAAAGTTCTAAGTAGCGGTGATTTTTGCGTAAAACAATTTCACTCTCTACTGGTTGAGGATTTTGGTCACGGGATGCCAGTTTTGCCTGTTTTCGAGGACGGGGTTTTTTCAAAGCAGTGATTGCAATTTTTGCCGATTTAAACCTTTGGCTCAGGCTCGGTTCGCTCATCCATTCCAACCAGTCGGCGAATTCTTCGCTCAAGTTACAAGATTGGCGAAATTGAATCTGTAAGTCTTTTTGAGGTAGTTCTGTGGGATGTAACCCCGTGACTAAATAAATTAATGTTGCTCCTAAACTATAAAGGTCGGAAGCTGGAGTGCATCGTCCACCAAATTGCTCTGGTGGCATATATCCATAGGTTCCGACGACGGTAATTGTACTGCCTTCGGTGGCGGCTAAGTTTTGCACGGAACCAAAGTCTACTAAATATACTTGACCTACACTATTGCCAGAACGATCTGTAAGTAAAATGTTACTGGGTTTAATATCACGGTGAATGACGGGTGATTTGAGTTGGTGTAAATAGCGAAGGATTTCCAGCAAAGCTATGGCTAATTCTTTAACCTCTGATTCGCTGAAAGTTCTCCCAGAAATTAAATGGGATTCTAAGGATTTTCCTGCCACATAGCTTTGTACCAAACCAAAGCCTTTATTGTCAGCAGTATCTACTTCAAAGTAGTCTAAATAACGGGGAATGGCGGGATGTTCTAAGGTTTTTAATGTTTCTGCTTCTCGCTCAAATAATTTTAAATCTTGCCAGTCAAAATCTGGTCCCAACAATAGTAATTTCACTACTACTCGTTCCTGGCTCTGTAAATCTTCAGCTAAGTAGGTTCTTCTCCCTGTTTGTCTGCCTAATTCTTGTTCAATTTGATAACGTTCGTTTAATATCTGGTTTGTCATACAATTTTAGATTTTAAATTTTAAATTTTGTATTCACCGAATCAGACAAAAATAAAAATTTTAAAGGCAACAACAAGAAGAATACAATTGGTAACCAATCCTCCATATTTATATTTTGGGAGATACCAAGATTGCACTAATCTCTTAATTCATAGAAAATAATATAAAGATTGATTTTGAGTTATATAGTGTGAGAAACAATACTTCCGGTTAAATTCATTATTTTTAGATATGGACATTCTCTTTTTACTTTTTACTTTTTACTTTTTACTTTTTACTTTTTACTTTTTAATACCCTCTCAGTTTTACTTGTTCTTCATACCACTGAGCATGAAATTTACTTGCTACTCCCATACTTAACCCAGTAATCAATGCTGGAGCAAATACCCAAAATAAACGCATCTGTAGATTGTTGCTAATACTAAAAATATTAAGCTCAATCACCCGGAAACTCAAAATGGCCATTGCAGTAGAAATGACCATACTTATGATACTGACAGTACGCCGATGGGACAAAGGCTTTCTCAGAGGAAAGAAAAATAATTTCGTAATAATTGCGACTAAAAAACCATTGACTAAACCGATGGGTATGCCAATAAAAGCGCCGATAATTGCTCCGAGTAATGTACCGGCTACAGGAAAAACCGCAGTGCTATAGATAGCTGCACTAGTTACCGTCACTCCACCACCAATAGTAACGCTACGCCAGATAGCACTCCATAGCACATCCCAAGTATTTACAGGTCTAGCATCTGGCATCATGGGTTGACTGGCAATGGTCAACTTATTCGCCACCAGAGATGCTAAAGCCTCCTCTGCTGATGAAAAACGCCGCTCTAAGCTGGTTTCTGTCATTTTACTCAACCATTTAACCAATGATGGGCTTAAATCAACATAATCTGTAAATGCGATCGCCATATCTGCTTGGGGTAAATCTGCTGGATGGATACCAGCTGCTAAGGCAATGAGGGTGGCTCCTAGGCTGTAAAGATCGGAACCAGGACTAGCATAACCACCAAACTGTTCGGGGGGCATATAGCCGTAAGTACCCACCACGGTAATAGTTTTCCCCGCTCTACTGGCGAGGGTTTGCACAGAACCGAAATCCACTAAGTAAGGACGATTTGCCAAAATAATATTACTGGGTTTAATATCACGATGAATCACTGGTGGCTGTCGCTTGTGGAGATAGATGAGAATTTCCAGTAATTCGTAGGCAATATTTCTGACTTGCTTTTCCGTGAATTTACCCTGGAAACGCATATATGCCTCCAGGGATTTACCTTTAACATAACTCTGAACTAGGGCATAACTTTTATAGGCTGAGTCTAATTCAAAGTAGTCTATATAACGAGGAATTAATGGATGTTCCAGTGCCTTGAGGGTTTCTGCTTCCCGTTGAAATAGTTTTAAATCTTCCCAGGCAAAATCACTACTAAAGGTCAACAGTTTAATAATAACTAGCTCCTGGGTTGCTAAATCACGAGCTAGGAGAGTTCGTCTTCCAGCCTTCTTGCCCAACTGTTGCTCAATTGCATAGCGTTGTTGAAGTATCTCTTGTGTCACCCACCCCATTCCTCACACTAAGCTCTAATTCTGTTTATAGCCTAAGTGTTTGGCGATCGACAATTAGGAAACCCCTTTGCTCAAGTAAACATTAAATTTATACCGATTTAATTCACAATTACAACACAATTCTTTCGTAGATAAGCAACTTGATACTCCCTGTACAGTGTAGCGGGGGATTCTTTTTTGGTACAAGTAACAACGAGTTTTATTGTCTCTCAACAAGCTTGAATCTCTGTGTGTCCTACTTTAGGGTACTATTCCTATCGGGTAACAATATAGCTATAGCCAGTCAAGTTAGGACGTTTTTGATGTTGACAGTTGACAGTTGACAGTTGACAGGTGGGAGTCATTGAGTCAAGCAATACTGTCCTAATCAAAATGGCTACAGCTATATTTGAGTTGATAATGGCGATTTCTTGTAGACGTGGTTTAGTTTGCATTTGTTGAGTTTGGTTTCGTTTCACCCAACCTATGAGGGATTGCGATTGCACTGCGTAAAAATCTTTCCCTCTCCTTAATAAGGAGAGGGATGTCCGGCAGGACAGGGTGAGGTTTTGGATTTTATTTCGTCATAACATCCCCAGAAGCGGGTATATCACAAATAAATCCCAGGTAAATAACCCAGGATTAATATGTGAATTCTTAGCAAGAGGCTTATGGCAAAGTTGCTGTGCTTCGACTTTCTTTCAATGGCCAATTGAGAGAAAGTATTTTAAGCTACCAGCATATCGTACAAGAAAGCATGAATTGACATAAATATACTTTTATTGATGTGGAAGATGTTGCCAAAATGCCATATTTTTCAGAATGAATTCATGAAATATAAAGTATATCTAAAATAATTAATATTGATTGATAGAACCATTGTTACTACCAAAGTTACCTAGAAATCACCAAGAAAAAAGCATAGGATTTGAGACAAGGTAAAAAACCTTGGAATCATGTATAATTTTAGGAGTTGTAATTAGTATAATGCAACACCCATTTAGTTTGAAAATTTCTGATTTAGAATCTCAATTGTCCAACCAAGATAGTGTGGAAGAACTGGAAGAAAAGGAGGCTAACTCTATTTCCGGAGGGCTATCTATTTTTACGAGTGAAGCCTTCGGAGAAGAAGGTGGTTGTGATTACCCAATTAAAGAACCCATATTTACCACTAAGGCGTTGGGTGAAGAGGGTGGCTGGTGTCCAGAACCTTTACCCAAACCTATACCCAAACCTATACCTATAGATCCACCAGATGTTACCACTCTGGCAATTGGGGAAGAGGGGGGAGAGTGCTTGTGGTAATAACCCTGGGGAGAAGGAGTATTGCCTATAGTCCCCTTACATAAGTACACTGAAGTAGCTCGCAACTAAAGCATAATAGAAAAAATAAAATATCCTTCTCGGATACCTGACATTTCTCTGGTTAGCAATACTATCAAGGTAGGGTTATCTGGGGGGGTTATCTATTGGTTAGGAGATACAAATTTTAGATGAACATTTTAATTTTGGGTAATGCTGGAGATGCCCATGCGGCTCATGTCAAAAATGCTCTCACCCAAGCAGGTGCAACAGCAAATTATTTAGATACGAGCCTATTTCCTAAGCAGTTACAGATATCTTGGCAACCCCATACCCAGTTGGGATACTTGACATTACCTAACGGGGTAGAACTCAACATCCAGGATATCAAGAGTGTATATTGGCGTACTTTTTCTGGTGTTTACATCCCCGAATTTAAAGATGCTCGTCAACAGCAAGTTGCATATAACGATTCCATGAGTACATTGAGAACGTTAATGCAAGCTGGCTCAACAAAATGGATTAATTCCTGGCAAGCATACCAGTTTCATAAGGAAAAACCCTTACAACTAAGTAAAGCAAAGCAAGTAGGAGCTACGATTCCCGCAACCCTAATTAGTAACAATCCTCAGCAAGTTACAAAATTTTGCCAAACTTACGAAAAAGTTATTTTTAAGCCAGTTTACGGTGGTGCCCATACCGAATTTGTCACAGAGGCTCATTTAGAACCCCAAAGATTAAATATGACTTTGAGCCTTTCTCCTGTGACAATACAGGAGTATATTCCCGGCACCAATATCCGTAGCTATGTGATCGCAAATTCAGTTTATACTGCTGAAATTCGCAGTCCATCTGTGGATTTTCGAGAAGATGTGGATGCTGAATTAATTCCCATAGAATTACCACAATCAATGCAAAAACTATGTTTAGCGATCGCAAAAGCGTTAATGTTAGAGTGGACTGCTATTGATTGGCGGGTTAAGCCCACGGGTGAGTATGTATTTTTGGAAGCAAATCCTAGCCCGATGTTTATACATTTTGAGCGTCAGACTGGTTTTCCCATTACAGAGGAGTTAGTAAAATTACTGATGAGTTAGGCTGTTTCCACAAGGGGAAGTAATAAGTAATAAGTAATAAGTACCCTAGAATAGTGAGGAGTGAAATTTAATTGGGATTACCTAAAATTGCTAGCATAATGTAATACTCGATAAAAACCAGGAGAATATTACTTGATTCCAAGGTTTATGTAAAAAACTAATAAATTTAATTTGCTTTATCTACGATGCCATGATAGTTGTGAACTATAAGTCATCTTGCAATCCTAGCTAGAAAATGGTTGTTAGTTGTTAGTTGACAGCTTAGGTGTGGGAGCCGCACTTGAAATATATTTCTCATGCTTAGTTGTGAGATTTTCCCCTGGGGGACTAGCTTGAAAATGGTTGACAGTTAACGGTTGACAAACGCCATTTGATAGTCAAGCCGATGCTCAACCACTAATTACTCCAAGTAACTACTTGCTTAAAATCCTCGGTCAAGTTCGTACTACCTCACCGTACTAATAGCACCCTAATTGATAGCCAATAACTAAATTAATGTATCATTTGCATGGCATTTTTTGAGTTAAAAATTATGCTGCAAAAATGATTGTTTGGATACACTTTACAACAAGTAAATATATTCTTGATTACAAATTTAAACAAAAATTCCAGGCATAATAAAAACAGAAATAAATGCAGATGATTTGTGCTCGGAGATAACTCATGGTTGCAATCTCAGAGAACGCCCAGCGTCGGTTGACTATCCAAACTGTCGAAATTGCTCCCAATACAACGGCGATTCGCTCTCTGGATTGGGACCGCGATCGTTTTGATATAGAATTCGGATTACAAAATGGTACGACCTATAACTCATATCTAATCAAAGGTGAGAAAATTGTTTTGGTGGATACCTCCCACCAAAAGTTTCGGGATCTATACTTAAACACTCTCAAAAGCTTGGTTAACCCCAAAGCTATTGACTATATAATTGTTAGCCACACAGAACCGGACCACAGTGGTTTAGTTGAAGATGTTCTTCAGTTAGCTCCCAGAGCTACGGTGTTAGCTTCCAAAATTGCTTTACAATTTTTGGAAAACTTGGTACAAGCTACATTTATAGTGTAAAGTAAATATTATTGCGATCGCAAAGCTGATTGACTATGGGTTGTGAGGATTTTGAGTCTTGGGGTTATGCGAGGGTCTCAAGTGATGAGCAAGCACAGGACACAGATGCACTTCTCAAGCAAATGCAGAGGTTGAGAGATGCTGGTGTTGGTAAAATATTTTTCGATATTGACAAACGTACTAAACATGACCGTAAGGGCTTGCTTAATTTAATTAAAGCAGTCCAGGAGCTTCCAGTTAACCACAATATTAAATTCTTAAAATTTACTCGCTTAGATAGAGTTGCAGCATCACAAGTAATCTTTTACCAACTTATCAGCGAGCTACAAAAGAAAAACATTAAACCAGTTGCTGTTGATGACCCGTTCGATTTGGATTCAGTTGGAGGGGAATTGACAGTTGATATTCGCTTAGATGTAGCCAAGCATGAGGTGAAAATGCTGGGCTTACGAATTCGGAAGGAGCGGGAACTGCGGCGCAAAGCCAAGAAAAGTAATTTTTATGCACCATTTGGTTATAAAATTGAAGGAGACAAATACGTTTTTAATCATGACCCATGTATTTGTCTAATTGATGGTAAGCAAGAGTTATCGGTAGTTGAAGTTGCACAATTTATATTGAAAATATTTTATCAGGTTGGTAGCTGTACGAGAACTGCTAAAAAACTAAATGAGTTATTTGGCGTTAGCTCAAAATGTTCCCAAAAATATGTGCGTAAATCGGGTAATTACTTGATTGATGAAGATGACAAACTCACCCAAAAAACATTAAATAAAAAGGTAGATAACAAGTCTAATGCTGGGCTGCGTTACCCATACTCTGGTCTAAGATGGACTACAACTGGTATTCGAGACTGGTTAACAAATCCTGTGCTAGCTGGTGGTACTCCCTATGACACACTGAAGGAAAATGGTACTAAAAAATCTTTTGATGATATTAAAGTTTTTTGGAATACCCACGATGACCAAACATTAATTACATTTCAACAACACCAAGAAATTAAAGAAATTATCCGTAGTAATAGAAAGAATGCTTGGGTATCCCGTGGTGATGGCGATCCGCAAAAACTGAATATTTTTCAAGGTTTGATATGCTGTGCCAAGTGTAATGCTAAATTTGTCAAAGTTGCTACCTACCAATCAAAAAAAGATCGCAGATTGAAATCATATTATCAATGCACCTACTATCTCAAAACTGGTATGTGCCAACATAAAAAAGCAATCACTAATTTTGACTTAGAAGAGCAAATTATCGATTGTTTAGTTCAGGAGGCAGAACGCCTCTGTGTATTGGGAGAACAAACCAACAATAGTGTAACAGAAAGTAAGGAATTACTGGAGTTGCGATCGCAACTCCAAACCCTGGAATCTATCTCTGGTAATAACCCCGCCATCGAGAATGCCAAAGAGGAGTTACGCTTACAAATTGCTGAGTTGCTCGATACTGGGGAACAAAACAACCAAACCCAGCTAATCAATCGAGAAAGGATTATATCCGCCTTCAGCAGTCGAGATTTTTGGCAAAGCATACAAAATCCTGTAGATAAAAAACGACTGCTGCGAGAATGCATTATTTGCGCGGTTGTGGATGAGGGGAAAGTGGTAGATGTGAAATTGCGGATTTAGTGGGCTTGTTTGCCTTTTTTGCTTTGGCTATTTGTCGAGTTTCATATTCCCATACCAAACGGGCAATCAATTCAGCAACTGTCTCAACTCCTTCATCAGAACTATGCATAATACTCAACCATTGCTTACATCTTAAACATAAACATTTGGCAAAATAGATGCCGTAGCCTCAGATGCGAACTGACAAGTTAGCCTCTCACGGTCAAATCCCACAACCTGCAGATGAAAATGCTTTGTGACTAACTCATCAAGGGCGCACGCAATGCGCCCCTACAAACTCCGCGCTGATTAACTATTTTCAAGGTATAGCCCCACTACAACCAAACATGAAAATAATTCCTTCCCTCCCTCACTCCTTCCCTCCTTCCCTCCTTCCCTCCTTCACTCCTTCACTCCCTCACTCCTTCCCCCTTCCCCCTGACTTCGTGACACAGGCATCCTTGCCTATATAAAAGGGGCAGGCAGAGATGCCTACCCCACAATATGGGACAATTTATTTCTTGGTATTCCCATATACCTGATGAGGGATCGAGTTATTGCGATACAATACACATCCCTACATTCTTTTCCACCTTTCCTATCTGTCTTATATTCCTGTCAATATTAATTAGTAAACTTTACACAAAGACAGCATTGCTGTTGAGGTGGAAACCAGAGTATACATTCTCAACGACGGCAACAAGGTCATGCATTCCGTTCGCAGTATGAGAGATGTAAGCATCACCGTAAGAAATGTTAACCTGATAGTCGCCAACAGAACCGTAGAGTTCTAGAATATCCTCGCCAACTGTGAAATCTTTAACTTTAGCAAAGTCATATTGTCCATTAGCGATATAGTACGCCTGATGAGAATCTCCAAGCACAAAGATATCTGCGTCGCTTCCACCTTTGAGAACATCTTGTTCGTGTGCTCCAACAGCATAGGAGTCAGTTCCGATAATCCTGTCATGACCACCACCACCAGTGATGGTATCATAACCGGCTCCCCCAACTAGGTAATCATCACCGTCGTAACCACTACCTTCGTTGACATAATCGCCATAGATAGTGTCACCACCAGTGCCACCTTTTACCGTATCTGAGCCACCACCAGCTTTAATCCAATCATAGCCCTTACCACCATCGATGATATCATTTCCAGAAACACCCCAATAGTTGTCATCTCCGAAAATTGTATCATTACCATCATAACCATCTAGATGATTAGCACCATCATCTCCATAGATAGTGTCATGTCCCCGGGAACCAATCACTTTCTCGAAGTTGTATACTCTTTCTGTACCCGAGTAACCTGAAAAAGTAACAACCCCTGTTTTTAAGTTGAGATGCAGGTCATTATCGCGAGCAGCATAAGAAACTGTGTCATAGCCACTACCTCCATCCAAGGTGTCATAGCCATAGCCCCCATCAATGTAATCGTTGCCACCTCTACCGTTAATATAGTCATAGCCATCATAGCCTTCTAGATGATTGTCACCATCATCTCCATAGATCCTGTCATTTCCTTGGGAACCGATGACTTTCTCGATGTTGTGTACAGTTTCAGTGCCCCCGTTGTTTGAATTAATGTAATCATCATCATCGAACTCATCATCATCGAACTCATCATCATCGCTCCCATAGCCTGAAAAGGAGACGATACCTGTTGCTAAATCAAGATAAACGTCATTCCAGCGAGCGGCATAGGAGACAGTATCATAGCCACTACCACCATCAATGTAATCTAAGCCATAGCCTCCATCAATGTAATCATCGCCACTTCCACCGTGAATACTATCTCTACCATCGCCGCCATAGAGCCAATCATCACCGCCACCCCCTTCGATGATGTCATTGCCATCATAACCTTTGACAGTGTCGTTTCCTAAACTGGCGTAAATTTTATCGTTATAGTAAGTACCTTGAAGGTAATCGTCCCAGATAGTGCCATACTGGACACCACTTCCCAGATTATTGATTAAGGTATCTCCCCGTAATTTCACAAAACTAGTATTAATTTTGACGATGGCTAGCTGAGTATCACTGCTAAAAGTGCGTTGATAACTGCCACTAGCAAAGTTAGTGACAAAGTCTGTACCATTGTCACCATCAACATCGGTGTCCCCAAAGCTTGTAAAGGTAATATTGCCACTAGAACCAGACTGGAATGTACCTATTTCATAAGAAGAAATTAAGTTCCCTGTAATACCAAAATAATCTACTAATTTGGCATTTTCAACACCATTCGTGATGTTTAGCACTGCAAAAGTAGTTGTTGATTTAGCTTGAGAATATTCAGCATCAGAATCTTCAATTTCTTTGGCTGTCAGACCTAAATTTGCGATAAAGTCAAAAGAAAAACTTTGACCCCCTGAAACTTGAAAATTAGCAACTACTTGGGTTTCACTTGTACTGTTTACCTGAAAAGCTCCATCGTCACCAACGGCAATATTTTGAGTGAATAACTCGGTAAAAGTTGGGTTATTGATAAAAGTAGCATCAGCATCAGCAATTGCCGCAGTTACACCACCATTGATTAGAAGATTCAAATCGACCGAAGTTAAACTTCCTGAAGCATTTTGACTATAGTTGAAGAATGTAGCACTTCCTGTTGCTTCTGCGAACAGAGGATCTGTATTTGTTGAAGTAACGGGGTATAAAAATTTTAGTTCTTGTGTATTACCAGACATAATTTACTCTTCTTTTTATATGTGTAGTTAAGTTTCCAAATCAGTGCTTTTGATGTTTAATTCTCATGGCAAACTTAAGGCAACCGTAATTATTACCTTAAATTATTGCAATACATGCCTTAGTGGAGAGACGTAGTATTAATTTGTCTCTACAAAAATCTATATGTTGTTTTGTTGTTTGAAAAAGGTCTAACTTTTTTCTGAAAAATACTGGGAGTATAATATGGTTAAAGTTCGTAAAAATCCAGTACCAACATTATAAATTTACCGAAAATTATTATTATTCTTTTAATTTTATAATTTTCTTCACCAAAAATTTATTCATTAGACAGTAAAAATACTGTGCTTATGTTATACATTGATTCATTCAGAAATATTCATGAATAACAGGTAATAGGCAATGTAAAACAGTAAATCCCCATAGTTAAAATTAAGTAATTTAAGTAATAAAGTATTATAAATTACATATAATTACCTATTTTCAAATATTTATTGTTTTCCGTTAATAAATTAAGAGAGCAATACGGTTTTGTGGGTTTCTGACTAAGAGCGCGAATGGCTTGTTTCCCCAAGTAAAGTAATTGCAGATAACTTGTATTCCCTATCATTTATCGCCTTGATAAATGATAGCTAAAATAACACTAATTTCCGCATTACTTGAACCTGATTATAAAAATTGGAGTAAACGCGATCGCACCTTTGCGTCAGTTAACATAAGCACAGCTTAATATCAATTTATAATGAGGCTGCATAGAATCTATGAAGGCTATAAGCAAGCTAGGGAATATGCTTATAAAACTTACGTGCCTGCATTCATAATATGCATCTTCAATGTAAAACGATATAAGCCCCACAAATAAATAGATAGGTGCAAATTTATTTGATACTGTAAATGTAGTACATGACCCTTTTTCCAAGCGAATTGTCAAAAGTGGCGATCGCATCAACTTAGGGAAAGGACACGAAATAGAATTTATAAGTGCTCCTAACCTGCACTGGCCCGATACCATTTTCAGTTTTGATCGCAAAACCCAAGTCCTCTACACCTGTGATGCCTTTGGGATGCACTATTGTAGTGATGACACCTTCGACAAAGACCTAGAAGCAATTGAAGCAGATTTTAGATTTTACTACGACTGCTTGATGGGTCCCAATGCCCGTTCTTTATTGAATGCAATGAAGAAAATGGGTGATTTGGGAAAAATTGAAATCATTGCCAATGGTCATGGTCCTTTACTGTATCATCACCTAAATATACTGAGGGAATGCTACCACAACTGGAGCCAAAAACAAGCCACCAAAGAAACCACCGTTGGTTTATTTTATGTCTCTGAGTATGGATATAGCGATCGGATGGCACAAGAAATTTCCCATGGGATTCAGAAGAGTGAGGTGGGTGTAGAAATCATTGATATCGCCACCGCAGATGTACAGGAAGTGAATGAACTAGCTGGTCGCTCTGCTGGGATTATCATTGGTATGCCTCCATCGGACCATGTGGCGGCTCATGCGGCAATTAGTTCTTTACTCTCAGTTGTTAAGAATAAGCAATTTATCGGTTTCTTTGAGTGCTATGGTGGGGATGATGAGCCTATTTCCCCCCTACGGAAAAGATTTATCGACCTGGGTATCAAAGAAGCTTTCCCCGCCATTAAGGTGAAACAAACCCCCGACGAGGCTATTTTTAAGGAACTAGAGGAATCTGGTACGGATATGGGACAGTTGGTGGTGCGGGCTCGCAACATCAAGCAAATTAAGTCCATAGATGTGAATCTAGAAAAAGCCCTAGGTCGCATTAGTAACGGACTCTATATCATTACCACTGCTAAAGGTGAGACTAAGAGGGCGATGTTAGCATCTTGGGTGGCTCAAGCTAGTTTACAACCCTTAGGCTTTACCATTGCCGTTGCCAAAGCTAGAGCCATCGAATCCTTCTTACAAATAGGCGATCGCTTTGTTCTCAATGTCTTGGAAGAAGGTAATTACAAGCAATTGAAGAAACATTTCCTCAAGCGTCTCCTTCCTGGTTGCGATCGCTTTGCTGGAGTCAACACCCAAACAGCAAAAAATGGCTCTCCCATTTTAACAGATGCTCTAGCATACATGGAATGCGAAGTTCTCAGCACTATGGAATGTAGCGACCATTTGATCATGTATTGTAGTGTACAAGATGGTCGAGTTTCCAAGCCTGAAGGACTAACCGCCGTTCGTCATCGTAAAGTCGGTAACTATTACTAAGAAGTTGACAGTTGACGGTTGACGGTTGACGGTTGACGGTTGACAGTTAGGAGTTAGGAAGTAGAAATTTTAAATTCTTCATTCTTAACTCTTCATTCTTCACTCTTAACTCTTCCTTAACTTCAAAAAACATATGAGCAATACCCATCCTCGTGACGTGCAGTATGTACCAATCGCCACCGACACTTTGGTATTGAGGGCACGCAGTTGGACACGTTTGAGATTTGAAATCGAGTTTGCACGAGCTAAGGGTACTACTGTCAATAGTTATATAATTCAAGGCGATCGCACTGCAATTATCGATCCCACACCAGAAACTTTCAGTGAGATTTATTTAGAAGCATTGCGCCAGTGTTTGGACTGGAGCAAATTAGATTATGTCATTTTGGGTCATTTTAACCCCAACCGATTGGCAACTCTAAAAATCATTTTAGAGAGAGCGCCCCAAGTTACTTTTGTATCTTCTGTCATTGGTGCATCCCACTTAAAAGAAGCTTTTTCCGAGCAGGAATTGAAGGTTCTGACCATGCGGGGTAAAGAAACCCTGGACTTGGGTAAAGGTCATGTTTTGCGCTTTATTCCTACTCCCAGTCCCCGGTGGCCAGAAGGACTTTGTACCTATGACCCCCAAACTCAAATTTTATACACAGGTAAACTATTTGGTAGCCATGTCTGTGGGGATGAGATTTTTGATGAGCAATGGGAAATTTTATATGAAGACCAGCGATACTACTTCGACTGTTTGATGGCTTCCAATGCTCCCCATGTGCTAGCAGCTTTGGAGAAAATTTCTGACCTCCAGGTAAGAATGTATGGTGTGGGTCATGGTCCGTTGGTACGCTACGGCTTGATAGAACTAACCAAATCCTATGAACAATGGAGCCGTACCCAAGCCAATCGGGAAATATCCGTTGCCCTGCTCTACGCCTCAGCCTATGGTAACACCGCAACCCTCGCCCAAGCGATCGCTTTTGGACTAAATAAAGGGGGAGCCGCAGTCCAATCTATTAACTGTGAGTTTGCTGAACCTGACCAAATTCGGGCGGCAGTGGAAAAGGCAGATGGCTTTATTATTGGCTCTCCCACCATTGGTGGTCACGCACCGACACCCATCCATGCAGCATTAGGCATTGTCCTATCCATAGCCGATCACAGTAAAATTGCTGGGGTATTTGGTTCCTATGGTTGGAGTGGGGAAGCCTTTGACTTAATTGAAGGTAAGCTGAAAGAAGCTGGGTATAAATTGGGCTTTGAGACTTTGAAAGTTAAATTTAAACCCTCTGATGTGATCCTCAAAAAATGTGAAGAACTGGGTACAGATTTTGTCCAAGTACTGAAAAAAGCTAACAAAATTAGAGTTCCCCAAACAGCCGCTACCCCCACCGAACAAGCTGTAGGTCGGATAGTCGGCTCAGTATATGTACTGTCTGCTAAACAAGGTGATGTATCCACTGGTATGTTAGGTGCCTGGGTTTCTCAAGCTACCTTTAATCCCCCGGGAATTACTGTTGCGATTAGTAAAGATAGGGCGGTGGAATCTCTGTTATATTCAGGGGGTAAATTTGTCATGAATATCCTGCCTGAAGGCAAACAGCAAGAGTACATGAAACATTTTCGCCAGTCATTTGCACCAGGAGAAGACCGCTTTGCTGGATTTTCCACCGCAGTTGCTGATAATGGTTGTACCATCCTCTGTGATGCCTCAGCATACCTAGAATGCACCGTCCAACAACGCATGGAATGTGGGGATCACTGGGTTGTTTATGCCACAATTGACAACGGTAAATTACTCCAATCTGAAGCTGTTACCGCCGTTCATCATCGCAAGACGGGTAATCAGTATTAATTAATACAATACCAATGATAAAAGGCACAGCATCCAAAGTATTTGCTGGTGGAGAATAATTTTATCTCCGGAAGGGATTTGATGGCGACAGTGGGTCTAAATCCCCCATTAACAGGGTACAGGGGATAGGGTGTAGGGGCTAATTCTTCCCTACATTCCACACCCCATATCCCCGAAGGTTCTGGTATTAACACTTGCTATTATATCTAGGCAATCAAGACTGAAGCATTGATTATATTCAGCAATTTCAACCAGGGCAATTTTGAATACAATGTGCAATATTAAACTTGTATGTCAATAGTAGATCAAACAGTAATCGGTATCAAACCCGCAAATTATATTTGTGGAGTTGGAACAATTTTCCCCCTACTGTTACCCCTCGATTTATCGATGGAGAAACTGTTAGTGCAGCACAAAAGTGCAGGAGGCTAACTGAAATGACATATTTCATAGTTACTAATGAATCATAATTTAAAAAATTTTAACTGTTGATATTATCTGACTCCTCATATGAATAAATGTAAACGCCTCCGAGTAAAGTTTCCTCTCTGGCAGTATCTTAACCAACCTTTACTTAATCCCTATGGCAAATTAGTCTTAAATCCCCGTCGCTTTGCATTACTTTACAGAGTAGAATTACTCAATAAATGTTTGGCGAAAGAATGTGATGCTAAAGGTCCTTATTAAACTCCTGATTGATTAAGACCTGGATTTTTTTAGTCACGGCTTAGACAAAAATGGTTTTTTCGTAGATATCGTGCTAAATGTTTAATTACAGTCGATAACTTTGGTTTAAAATCAAAGGTTAGAGCTGCTTATAGTCTAAATTTCATCAATCTTGCCTAAAAGACAGAAAATAACAGTTATAAATCAATCCCAGCAAGGGTTCCAAGCTTATCTTCTGACTAATTTAGTACCCTAAGTACGTAAGAACCAACTTTCGACAATAATTGATTCTGCTTTGTCTTAGATGCATCTGACTGAATCAAATCTAAAGCAATATTTCTGTGTTGTTTTTGTTTCTTTGAATATTTGATAGCAAAAAAACTAAGGATTTAGGCAACTCTGCTGTAAAAGTCGTTACACTCATATCGAATCTGCTTGTGAGCGACCATGTTTTGATTATATCCCCATATAAACTACTGATAACTACTACAGTTAATTATATGGAAATTTCGGTATATTTGTACATTTTTGGGTAGTTTTTAGTTAACAGTTGCTAACCCCCAGTCTCCACTAAAAGATGCCGTGAAAAGTCAGCATCATCTGAAGTGCTAATAGTTGCTTGCCAATTTTTCCCGAATCCTCCGCTCATATTTTAACTTACAGCGATTTTCAGGTAAATAGACCACACCGTAGGGGTTTAGCAATGCTAAACCCCTACATGAAGATGTGGTTCAAATAGATGAAAACTGCTGTAAACCGCGAAATTCACCCTTATTCGTAGGTTGGGTAGAACGAAGTGAAACCCAACAAGTCTAACGAAGAATGTTGGGTTTAGTCCCTCAAACGCCACTTCTCTCAACGCGGGGAACCCGCGCACAAGAGTGGCTCCCCAACCTACAATTTATGCCAATTTTGGGTTTGAAAACACGCCCTAGGGGTTTGGTCAATTTGGGACCTGTACTTTTGGCTACAAGAAGGCAAACATTTCGACTGTATCCAAATAAGGAACAAGAAAATAAATTATTTGAAGCACGTCGCAATCATGCCTATTTGTACAATGCTTGTGTTGCTCACCGTCGTTATGAATGGAAAGCAAACAAGAAAACTGTTACCTATTTTGAACAGTAGAATTGTTTACCTGCTTTCAAAAAGGAATGGGTTGAGTTTGCTTACCTTCACTCACAAGCAATGCAATCCACTGTAAAACGTGTTGATTTGGCTTATAGTGCCTTCTTTCAAGGTTTACGAGGTGTACCTAAATTCAAATCAATTCGCAATTACTCAGGTTGGACTTACCCAGCTAAATCTGGTTGTCAAGTCCATAGTGATGGTAAAAATGGTACTGTTACCTTAAATGATTTAGACATTACGCTTAAAATGCGTGGTCAAGCTAAACAGTGGGGTATTCCTACTACTTTGACCGTTGTTTATAAGCCAAGTAGTCACCAGTGGGGGAGCATCTATAACCATTGATATACCTACAGTTGAAAGCAAATTTGCTTCCAAGTCAAATTTAGAATATGAATCAATTGTTGCTTTTGATTTAGGAACCCAAACAGCCTTAACTCTTGACGATGGAGAAGAATTTACCGAGCTAGAAAATCCTCGCTTTACCCAAAAAACTGAACAGAAAATAAAACAAAAATCCAAGGCTTTGCATCGTAAACGTGCGCCAAACAGAAACAATCAAGTCAAAGGCTCCAGACGTTGGAATCAACCTAGAAAACAAATTTAAAACCTGAAATATAGAACCCATAATATATTGAAGCATATTTCGTTATTATTTTCGTTCAAGTCACGGTAAAAGGATCGGATGCAGGGTTAAGCTTAGGTGATATCAACAGAAAACTGCGGATAACATCACAGTTTGCAGATTTTTTCCAAGATTAACGAAAGCCAAAGATAAGTGACCATTCAATAGAAAGTTTACGGAGTAGTTGCGTAAGTATTATTCTAAAAAGGGCTGATTTCAGAAATACCTGTTTATGGTACGAAAATGCTAGTAATTGGTGATAGTTTGTGCGTTCCGTGTCAGTTTGCAAGGTGCCAGTTGCGTAAGTCCTGTTAATCTTTTTGAGAATAATAAAAAGTGAGATTTTCCCGTTGCATATCGCGTTTTCTTGTGACAGAATAAGTGGCGTGTCGGGTTGAGAATAATTTATTTCTAGTCATTAATCGAATATATCGCCACTCAAAGTAAAGCAATGAAAAATATTCTTTTTGTGTTATCAGAATGGGGTTATTGGGGTGAAGAACTAATTGGACCACTAGAAGCCTGTGATGCTGCAGGATATAAAATTACTTTTGTTACTCCAACAGGGAAAAAGCCAACACCACTAGCTGTAAGTATGACTCCTGGCTATATGGATCCTCCTTTAGGTCGATCGGTTACATCAGAGGAATATGCAGAAAAAACGCGCCAAGTAAATGAGTCAAATCGGTTAGATAATCCTCAGAGCCTTGAAGCTTGGTTTCCTTTAAGAGCCTATCCTAGCTCTCCTACTTATCTCAGAGATATGGAAACCTACTACGATAAAGTAGATTGGATAGTTGCTAACGAACTGGTAAATTACGATGCTTTAGTAATTGTTGGTGGCAGTGGTGCTTTAGTAGACTTGGCTAATAATTCTAGATTACACGAACTAATTATGGGTTTTTATAAACTCAATAAGCCTATTGCTGCTGAGTGTTATGGCGTATCTTGTTTGGCATTTGCTAGAGACATTCGAGAGAAAAAGAGCTTGATTTGGGGTAAACACGTTACTGGTCATCCCATCGATTATGACTACCTAGACGGCACTGGATTTGAAGGAAAACACTCCCTCGATGGTTCTAATAAAGGATTTGGCGATGGCTTTATCAACTTTGGGCCTCCTTTCTATCCTCTAGAATATATTCTCCGCGATGCTGTTGGTCCTGATGGCAGCTATTCTGGAGGAGTTGGACATAAGACTTCTGTAGTAGTGGACTATCCCTTTATCACCAGTCGTTCCACGGCTTCCTCTGCTGAATGCGGTCAGAAATTAGTAGAAGTACTGGAACAAGGATTGACTCGCTACGGGTGGTAGTGCCTAGACAGTAATTCTAAATAATTTAGTCAGAAAACAAGGAGCATGAGCAAAAAAACTGGACGCTTTGCCATACTAGAGCAGTTTCTCGCAGATGGCATCGATCGAATGTTTGGCTGTCCTGGTACATCGGAAGAAGGGTTTTTAGATGCCCTGTGGGACTATCCAAATCTAAAATACATCCTGACCTTACAAGAGTCTGTTGCTGTGATGGCAGCAGATGGCTATGCGCGGGCAACTCAAAAGCCGGCATTGGTGCAAATTCATAGTACTCCTGGTTTGGGAAATGCCATCGGTGCATTGTATCAGGCAAAGCGGGGTCATTCTCCTTTGGTGGTCATCGGTGGCGATGCTGGAGTTAAATACCAAGCTATGGATGCACAGATGGCAGGGGATTTAGTGGCTTTTGCCGAGCCTGTGACCAAGTGGTCAACGATGGTGAAAGATCCATCTTCGCTTCTGAGAATTATACGCAGGGCAATTAAGATTGCTAGTACTCCTCCTATGGGACCTGTATATGTCTGCGTGCCGATGGATATTTTGGATGCGCCTGTTGTAGAGGAAGTTATACCGACTTCTTTTCCTTCCACTAAAGTTGTACCCGATGAAGAAACCATTAAAACCGTAGCTAAGATGTTAGCAGAGGCTCAAGCTCCAATGATTTTTATCGGGGATGGCATTGCCTTTTCTGGCGCGCAGAAGGAATTAACTGAGGTTGCAGAAATTATCGGTGCAGAAGTATGGTCTGCCGATGCTGGTGAGTTAAATATGAGTTATGCCCATCCCCTATATCAAGGTTCGACGGGGCATATGTTTGGCTATCAAAGTAAGCCCATAACTTCTAAGGGAGATGTCAACTTAGTTTCTGGGACTTATATGTTACCGGAGGTCTTCCCCGAACTGGGTAATATCTTTAAGCCAGATGCTAAGGTAATTCATATTGATCTAGATGCCTACGAAATTGCCAAAAATCATCCGGTAGATATCGGTCTAGTCTGTGACCCTAAACTGACTTTAAATAAGTTAACTGATGTGTTAAAAGATTTAATGACATCAGAACAAAAAGAGGCGGCTAAAAATCGAATAGCTACCATAACTCAAGCCAAACAATCCAAGCTGCAAAGTCAATTAGAAGCTGATAAAGTAGTTAGAGATTCTGTACCCTTACATTTCTCTCGCTTCATGGAAGAACTGGCAGCTCAATTACCAGAAGATGCAATTATCTTTGATGAAGCTCTAACTAATTCTCCTCCTATCACCCGTTACGTTACGCCAACTGAGCCTGGTCAATACTTTTTGACCCGTGGAGGTTCTCTAGGTGTAGGTATTCCTAGTGCAATGGGAGTAAAAATCGCTAATCCTGACAAAACAGTCATTGGGATAACTGGTGACGGCGGTGCTATGTTCACCATTCAGGCTCTTTGGTCTGCCGCTCGTCACAATGTAGATGCTAAATTTATTGTTTGTAACAATCGCTCTTACAAACTGTTGCAGGTAAATGTTTTAGCTTACTGGCAAGAGCGGGGTATACCTGACCATGATTATCCCCTGAGCTTTGATTTGTCCAAACCAGTCATTTACTTTGACGAAATGGCTCGGTCAATGGGTGTGGAAGCGGTTAGAGTGGAGAAGCCAGAAGAAATAGCTCCAGCAATTAAACAAGCATTGGCACATAAAGGACCATTTCTGATTGATGTGGTATTAGAAGCTGAGGTTCATCCTGAAATGATTGGGGTTAGATGTGGTCAGTAGGGAGACGAGTAATAAGTAATAAGTAATAAGTTAGGATTTACGCAACTGGCATATCTTTTCTATAGGGTGCGTGACACTGGGAGAATATTTGAACTTAGGAATCAAAATTGTAACCTCACGCACCAATCACCGATTGTGATAATTGCGTAAGTCCTGTAAGTAATAACTCCCGGTTCGCCCATTTTTTCGGGAGTTAGGAAAAATGCAGGACGAAATAATCAGGGTTTTAGGGTTTGGTTTAGACAGCGATCGCTTGCGCTGATTTGTCAGTTCGCAAGTCAGCGAATTAATTTTGCCTCTAAATGCCACAACCCAAAAACTTTATTTCTGACAAACCCCTATTTCCACATTATTTATCAATTTCTCTAACTTCAAAAAAAAATGGGCAAACCGTGCGTAATAAGTAATTGCTAATCTTTGATCGCTATTTACTTTATGAGTTTGCTTTAATTGAGGACATCTTATGATTCATCAACTTATCTTTGCTCATCCCAAGCCAGGAATGAGCGAACAAGACTTTCAGAACTACTGGATAAATGTGCATGCTGTAAATTATGCCAGTAAAATTCCTCAAATTAGACGTTATTTGATTGATTCGAGGATTCCTTTTGGAGTTGAGCCGAAAGATCCTCTTTTTAGTGGTGTTGCTGAAATTTGGCTAGAAAATGAAGCAGAACAGCTTGCTTCACTTGAGTCTAAAGAATTTCTGGAAGGAGCTCGCCGAGATGAGCCTAACTGGGCAGCATTCTGGCGTACAGTTGGGCTAGATACAAATGCCCATGTTTTGCTGGAAGGAAAACCTTTATCTAAAGATCCTAAGGGGATCAAGCTTTTAATAATGGTGAAACGAAAAGCGGGGATGCCATTAGAAGAATTTCGTCAGCGTATGCTAAATGATCATGCTGCTAAGATCATGAAAATTCCAGGTCTTCGGCGTTATCTTCAAGGGCATGTGCGCGATAGTTTTTATACTGTTGGAGAATCAATTCTCGATTGCGTTTCCCAACTGTGGTTTGACGACCTTGAATCCCTTGAAGCAGCCTATAATTCTCCAGAATATAAAGAGCAGGTCATGCTTGATTGCGACAATCTTTTTGAACCCAAATATATCCACACTATGGTCACAAAAGAAACATGGATTCTTGGACCAGAAAGTCGCTAGTACCGCTGCGGGTGAGTAATAAGTAATAGGTAATAAGTAATAACTATGGTCTTATGTCCAAACAAAATGTGATCGATTTTTTTCAAGCTATTAGCCTTGATTCAGGTTTACAAGAAAAATTTAGTGTTAGGAGTTTAGCAGAATTACTTTTCCACGCTAAAAATCTAGGCTATGAATTTACCCGTGAAGATTTGGCTTCAGTAGTCGGTAGCATGGAAGAAACAATAATTCTGAAAAAAATGGAAGAAAAAACAGTTGGCAGTAGGAGTAATTTATGGCCGAAGATGTGGGGTAAGTATCATTTTAAATATGTGATTGAGGATGTTCTTAGTTATTTTTCTGAGCAAGAATTAGAGGAATTAGCTCGGTAATTTGAGACCATGCCTTTTTCGCATCAATCAATGCTGCTTACTTGTAATTAGTAATTAATAATTATTTTATTAAACGCAAACTAAGGAGATAATGAATATGTCAAGAAAAGCAGTGTTTGATTTTTTAATAGCTGTGGCTAAAGATGATTATTTGCAGAAAGAATTAAGGACAAAATCCAAAGATGAGGTCATAAACAATGCCAAACAAATGAATTATGATTTTACCGATGGAGAATTCGATGATACTGTTTGGGAAAGCGAAATTTTCATAGCTAACAAACGTCAAGAAAACTTCGATTTAACGTTTAGTTTGTGGGAAACAATGTGGGGAAAATACTATTTTCAATACTTAATTGATAATGTCATTGGTAGTTTATCTGAGCAAGAAATGGAGCAAATTGTAAATCGATAAGATAACTAGAAGAAAACATATGAACTTTGAACAAAAATTCGATTATATTGTAATCGGTGCTGGTTCAGCAGGATGTGTGCTCGCCAATCGCCTCAGCAAAGATTCTAACGTTTCAGTACTCTTACTAGAAGCGGGAGCACCAGATACTAATGCTGAAATTCATAAGACTGATATACAATCTATGACCTCTCTATGGGGTTCCAAGCTCGATTGGGGCTATTCTACAGAACCAGAATTGTATTTAAACAAACGTCAAGTTGCTATCGCCCAAGGTAAAGTTCTCGGAGGTAGTAGTTCTCTTAACGCGATGATGTATGTCCGAGGCAATCGCCGGGACTTCGATCTTTGGAATCAACTTGGCAACGAAGGCTGGAGCTATGAAGAAGTATTACCCTATTTCAAAAAGTCTGAAGACTATGAAGGTGGTGCTTCAGAATTTCATGGAGTCGGTGGTCCACTTAGTGTTATTAACTACGCTAATCCTGCACCAGTGTCCCAGGCATTTGTAAATGCAGCTATGGAGCTAGGCTATCAAGGAAATAATTGGGATTTTAATGGCGAGCGGCAAGAGGATGGAGCAGGTTTTTATCAATCTACAAGAACTAGGAATAATCAACGTTGTAGTACCGCAGTTGCTTTCTTAAATCCGATTCTAGAGCGATCGAATTTTACCGTCCAAACTAAGGCTTTAGTAACTCGTTTGTTAATCTCTAAAGGTCGAGTTGTGGGAGTTGAATATACTCAGGACGGTACTCTTCATCAAGTCAAAGCAGAGTCGGAAGTAATTGTTAGTTGTGGATCTTTTGATTCACCTAGATTGTTAATGCTTTCTGGTATTGGTGAAGCTAACCACTTAAAGTCTCTAGACATTCCCGTAGCTGTGGATTTGCCAGGAGTGGGACTAAATTTGCAAGACCATCTTTTGTTGGGAGTAGGCTACAAATGCAAACAGGAACAACCTGCTCCTAACCTGCTGGCAGAGGCGGGACTATTCACCAGAAGCCATAGTGGTCTAGAGAATGCCTCCCCTGACTTACAGTTCTTTTTTGGTCCAGTGCAATTCCTCGAACCTGAATACTTATATGATGGTCCAGGTTTTACTTTCGCGCCAATTCTTATTAGTCCCCAGAGTCGAGGTAGGGTGAGCTTGCGTTCTAATAATCCCCAAGATTTAGCAATTGTCCGTACCAATTATCTGGAAAAAGAAGCTGATGTACAAGTCTTAATTAGAGGAATTCAGCTCTCTCGGGAACTAGTACATACCCATGCCTTTGACGAGTTTCGTGGTGAAGAACTTGCTCCTGGAGCTGATGTAACTAGTGAATCTGGTTTGAGTGAATACATCCGTAAGGTTGCTTCCACTGTTTGGCATCCTGTAGGAACATGCAAAATGGGTCGCGACCAAAATGCAGTAGTAGATCCACAACTAAAAGTTCATGGCATTGAAGGGTTGAGAGTTGCAGATGCCTCAATTATGCCTACGATTACCAGCGGTAACACTAACGCAGCCACCATTATGATTGGGGAAAAGGCTGCGGATATGATTATTGCTTCTCGTTAAACAGGTAAAAATGTTGTTTGAATCAAACAAAATAGTGTAACTATGACAGAGAATTTTGATTTTATCATTGTCGGTTCAGGTGCGGCTGGTTCAACTATCGCCTACCGCTTAAGCGAAATTGCAGATATCAAGATTTTGGTGCTTGAGGCTGGTGGCACTAAAATTCCCGAACAAGTTCAAATTCCTTATCGTTGGAATGAACTTTTGCTGACAGATATAGATTGGGCATACATGAGTGAACCCCAATCTAGTCTTGAGAAAAGACAAATTTATTCTGCTGCTGGTAAGCTCATCGGTGGAACGTCTAATATTTATCACATGATTCACACTAGGGGCAGGGCGGCAGATTATAATACCTGGGCTTACAATGGTTGTAAAGGGTGGTCATTTAATGATGTGCTACCATACTTCCAAAAGCTAGAAAATCAGGAAGATGATACTAATCCCACCGCAGGTAAAGGTGGACCGATTAATGTAATCAATGCCAAAGATAACGGTAATCCAGTTTCAAAAACTTTTATCGATGCCTGTGTTGAACTAGGATATCCACAGGTTGAAGATTTCAATGCTGATGACTTTGGTGTTGGTTGGCATCATTTGGATATGAAAGATGGTGAAAGATGTGGTGTTAGAACTGCTTATCTAGAGCCAGCCTTGAGTCGTGCTAATGTAACATTAAGTCCTAATTCCCAAGCAACAAGACTTTTATTGGAAAACAATCGTTGTGTTGGAGTAGAATATCAACAGGATGGTGTAATTAAGACCGCTAGAGCTAACCAAGAAGTTATTGTGTGTGCCGGTGCAATTCAGTCACCCAAACTACTGATGTTATCGGGTATTGGTAATCCAGAGTACCTCAAACAATTCGATATTCCGGTGATAGTGGATTTACCTGGTGTTGGTGAGAATTTTCACGACCATCCACTGGTAATTGGACCTATCGGCATGATGTCAAAACCAGGACCCGACCCGAAGGAAAACATGACAGAAGTTGCCCTATTTTGGGGATCTGAAGCTGGCTTACCTGTTCCTGATTTAGAGATTTGTCTTGTGCATCGTGCTCCATTTGGTGATTCATTTTTTGCCAATGTTATTAAGCGGGCTCAAACTAACCAACCCATTGACTCAGTAGAACAGCTAGTAGACCCTAGAGTTATTTTGGCACTTCCTGGTTTAGTAAGACCTCTTTCACGGGGATGGATTCGTTTGGCAAGCAATGATCCTACCGCTAATCCTCTTGTTAATGCCAATTACGGTCAAGAAAAATCAGATATCGATCGCATTGTCCAGATGGTCAAAATGACCCGTGAAATTTACCAAGCCAAAGCGTTTACTCAGTGGGGCTTAACAGAAATAAAACCAGGTCCAGATTATGAAAGCGATGATGATCTGAGAAATTGGATCGTCAACAATCTTGGTTCTTACTATCACTTTGTAGGCTCTTGCAAAATGGGTATGGACAATATGGCTGTTGTCGATCCAAGCCTGAAAGTATATGGTGTCGAAGGTCTACGAGTCGCTGATGGTTCGGTGATTCCTTCCATACCTTCAGCCAATCCCCATACATGTATCGTCATGATTGGTGAGAAAGCGGCAGATTTGATCAAACAAGAATTAGCTTAAGAGTCATCAAAGAGGATATAGGCAATGTTAATTTCTAATTTATTTAGTCCAGGTCCTAGCCATAGTTTTTCTAGAAATGTGGTTAAAAGTGATGATCCTAGTAACAAACTAAAGGGACAAAAAATCGGCATTTTATTTGAGAGTGACTTCTACGAACATGAAATTTGGTATTATCATTACCGTTTTGCCGAAGAGGGAGCAGATACTCGCCTCCTGACTCGTTTGTGGGGTCTACCATCAATTACTTTTACCGGACATGAATACAAAGCACCGATGGAATGTCATGAAAGTTTTGAGGACATGGACGATGAAACCCTAGAAAGTTTTTCTGCCATTATTGTGCCTTCGGGAATAGTTTCTGACCGTCTCAGATATACAGAAGATATCAATAAATTACCACCAGCTACTAAATTTTTGCAGCGAGCTTTTGCTAAAGAAAATGTTCTTAAAGGCATTATCTGTCATGGTATGTGGCTAGTTGCTCCAGTTCCAGAATTAATTAAAGGTCGCCCTGTCACCTGCCATAATAATTTACATGGTGATGTAGTGAATATGGGTGCAATCTACACTGACCAAGATGTGGTGGTAGATGGCGATTTAGTTACAGCAAGAACCGGAAATCATTGTCATCTTTTTGCCAAGCAAATCATTGAAATCCTATCAGGTTCAGGAAACTACGTAAAACCACAAGAATTATGCGTCGGAGGTAATATCAGATGATCGCAATCCCAAAACAGCTTAATACTCCAGATCAACAGGAACAAACTCTTTATCAAATCGAAAAAGGAAGACCCTATCACATAGGTGCAACTGTTGATCGAGATGGAGTTAACTTTTCTCTATTTTCCGAACATGCCACAGGGGTAGAACTATTATTATTTGATCGATGTGATACTGTAGAACCGATCCAAGTAATTACTTTAGACCCTGCTATCAACAAAACTTTCCTCTTTTGGCATGTTTATGTCCGAGGTTTAAAGCCAGGTATTCATTACGCCTATCGAGTTGATGGACCTAACGATCCTGGATCTGGACATCGTTTTGATCGAGAGAAGGTTTTAATCGACCCCTATGCCAGAGGTAATACTAAAAAGCTATGGCAGCGCGGTGATGCTTGCGTACCAGGAGATAATTTAGCGACCTCGATGCGTAGCGTGGTCATTGATACTTCTGACTACGATTGGGAAGGCGATCGACCTTTGAATCGCCCCATGAATGAAACGATTATCTATGAGATGCATGTGGGCGGTTTTACTAATGCCGCTGATTCCAATGTTAAGCATCCAGGCACTTTTGCTGGTGTAATCGAAAAAATTCCTTATCTTCAGGAACTAGGAGTTACCGCAGTTGAACTGCTACCTATCTTCGAGTTTGACGATACAGAAGTTCTGCGAGAAGTAGACGGCAAACCTCTCAAAAATTATTGGGGCTACAGTACAATGAGTTACTTTGCCCCCCATCCTAGCTATTGTGTTAATCCAGAACATGGAAGCCATGTGCGAGAATTCCGTGATATGGTTAAAGCATTACACAAAGCAGGTATAGAAGTAATTTTAGATGTAGTTTTTAATCATACCGATGAAGGTAATCATCAAGGTCCAACCTTTTCTTTTAAGGGCATTGATAACGACATCTATTACTACCTAGTATCTGGAAACAAACAATACTACTACGACTACACAGGCTGCGGTAACACCTTTAATTGCAACCATCCCATTGGCGAAAAATTCATCATCGACTGTCTACGATATTGGGTAGAAGAGATGCATGTTGATGGTTTTCGTTTTGATGAAGGTTCGGTTCTTTCCCGGGGTGAAGATGGCGCACCGATGGAGCATCCTCCTGTTATTTGGGCGATCGAATTAAATGATATCTTAGCCGAAACCAAAGTGATAGCTGAAGCCTGGGATGCAGCAGGACTCTATCAAATTGGTCATTTTCCTGGTTACCGTTGGGCGGAATGGAATGGTCTGTATCGAGATGATATTAGACGCTTTGTGAAAGGGGATGCAGGTATTGTTAATCAGGTTGCTTCTCGTATTGCAGGCAGTGCGGATCTATATCAATGGCGTGGTCATTTGCCAATCAACAGTGTCAACTTTATTGTCGCTCACGACGGATTTACCCTCAACGATTTAGTTTCTTACAATGACAAACACAACGAAGCTAATGGAGAAGGCAACCGCGACGGTATTAATGATAATCTAAGTTGGAACTGTGGTGCAGAAGGAGAAACCAACAACCAGTGGATTAATGATTTACGAGAACGCCAAATTAAAAACTTTGCCACTATTTTGATGCTTTCTCAAGGTGTCCCTATGATGGTTATGGGCGATGAAGTTCGGCGTACTCAAAAAGGTAATAACAATTCTTACTGCCAAGATAATGAAATTAGTTGGTTCGATTGGAATCAGGTAGAGCAAAATCAGAACTTATTCCGCTTCTGGAAACTCATCATTAATTGCCGCAAACAGCATAGTACCATTCATCGTCCTCGTTATTTTACTGGAATTACCAATCAACGTGGCTTGGCAGATATTTCTTGGCATGGTTGTCAATTAAACAGTCCTGGTTGGCAAGACGAGGAAGCAAGAGTTTTGGCTTTTACCTTGGGTGGCAGTGATAACGAAGTAGACATCCACGTCATGATGAATATGTACTGGGAAGAACTTAACTTTGAAATTCCTTCAGTTACAGGTAGACAGTGGTACAGAGTTGTAGACACCGCCCTCGCTTCTCCCCAAGATATTGCCGAATCAGGTCAAGAAACTTTGATTGCCAACCTTAATTATACAGTTGGTGCTCGTAGTATTGTCGTACTGATTTCTAAGTAGGTACTAGAGTAGGTAATAGGTAAAAAGGCATTGCTGATTGAAAGTATGAATAAGGGTAAGGTGGGCACTGCCCACCCTACAGAATATTAATGGTTACAGGCGATAATTTTCTCAATAATCTTGTGGTGCAAGATGTGAATAATAGGTAAAAAACTGATCTATTTCCTCCTCTGCTCCTTTCTTATCTCCCATTCATTTTTGTACTAACACATATCTTGCACCTTCTCAATAAGGGTAAGGTGGGCAGTGCCCACCCTACGAAATAATAAGGGTTACAGGCGATAATTTTCGCAATAATCATGTGGTGCAAGATGTGACCTAATTTAATTTCAAGGATAACTCCATGACTAATAGAATCGAATTTCCGTTTTCCGACCTAATTGCTGGGTATGTGACTCAGTATGATGCCAACCAAGATACTTTTGGCTTAAAAACTTCTGATGGTCGGGAATTTTTAGTTTATATGACTCCTACCGTCTACGCCGAGTTAGTGCGTAATTTAGGAGAAGCTTATCACGATGCCAGTGGACAAATGCGAGAAATGCTCAGTCCTAATCGCTTTCTATTTGTCTACGGTATCTTTTATCCCGATGGCGATAACGGCGAATATAAGTTTGAAGCCAAGCATATCGTGTTTCTCGGTCGCAGTGACAGCGAATATCGATTTGAGGCTCAAGATTGGTGGATTAACCAAATTAAACAGTTAGCTGATTTTTACCTCGAAGCTGAGTTTAGTGTACAAGAAGGGGAAGAAATTGATTATGCTAAATATCGCACTGAATTAAGTATTACTGGGCAAAAACAAAAAGCAGGACGACAAGAAACCGATACTATTTCTCGTCTAGTCTATGGTTTTGCTTCCGCCTATTTAATGACAGGAGAAGATCGTTATTTAGAAGCAGCTCAAAAAGGAACAGACTATCTACGGGAGCATATGCGCTTCCAAGATAAAAGCGAAGGAATTTGCTATTGGTATCATGGGGTAGATATTAAAGAAGATGGTACAGAGCAAAAACTGTTCAGTTCTGAGTTTGGGGATGACTACCATGCAATTCCTTGCTATGAGCAAATTTACGCTTTAGCAGGTCCTACTCAAACCTATAGGATTACTGGTGATCCTCGCATTATGAGTGATGTTAAGGGGACAATTTCCTTATTCGATCGCTTCTACAAAGATAAAAGCGACAAGGGTGGTTATTTCTCTCATATAGATCCCATTACTTTAAGTCCCTACAGCGAGTCTTTGGGGCAAAATAAAGCTAAGAAAAATTGGAATTCTGTGGGCGATCATGCTCCAGCCTATTTAATCAATCTCTATCTAGCTACAGGCAACAAAGAATACTCTGATTTTCTAGAGTACACCTTTGATACTATTGCGGCTCATTTTCCCGATTACGATGAAAGTCCTTTCGTGCAAGAAAAGTTTTTTGCTGACTGGACAAAAGACCAAACTTGGGGATGGCAGCAAAACCGAGCAGTTGTTGGTCATAACCTCAAAATTGCCTGGAACTTAACTCGGATGTATAGCCTCAGAGCAAAAGCGGAATATAAAAATTTAGCAGAAAAGATTGGTACAATTATACCTACTGCTGGTAGCGATCGCCAACGTGGTGGCTGGTATGATGTTATGGAGCGGGTATTAGCACCAGGAGAAAAATTCCATCGTTTAGTCTGGCATGATCGCAAAGCCTGGTGGCAACAAGAACAGGGCATCCTGGCTTATTATATCATGGCTGGTGTTTATCAAGATAATCCTGACTTTTTGCGTTTTGGTCGAGAAGGAACTTCTTTCTACAATTCTTGGTTCCTCGATACTACATCAGGAGGCGTATATTTCAATGTCCTCGCTAATGGACAGCCTTATGCTTTGGGTACAGAAAGAGAGAAAGGCAGCCATTCTATGGCTGGATATCACTCCTTTGAATTGTGCTACCTGGCAGCAGTTTATACTAACTTGCTGATTAAGAAAGAACCAATGCACTTCTTCTTTAAACCCATGCCTGGTTCTTTCCCTGACAATATTCTTAGAGTAGCTCCAGATATTTTACCTCCTGGTAGCATTCGCATTAGTCAAGTGTGGATTAATGGTCATGTTTACACAAATTTCGATGCGGATGCCCTTACCGTTACTTTACCAACTGACCAAAAAGAAATGAAGGTTAGAGTTTGTATTGCACCGGCTGATCTTAATTTCGATGCGGATGTGATGGAAGTTACTGATGGGGTAGCCAAACTAAACTTATCTGGTTCTTTAGAGCCAAATACTCTCAAATATCTCAAAGAAAAGCTAGAGAAGAATTACGGCTTGAACTTGAAAGGGGTAGTTTTGAACGTGGAACAGTTAGATTCCATCTCATCTGAAGCCTTAAGATATTTACTCTTCTACAAACAAAAAGCAGGTAGTGGCTTTAATATTACTATTTCCGGTGCTAAGGGACAAGTGAAGCAAGGTATTGAGGACAGTGAATTAAATCAAGAAATCACAATCATCTAACCTTAAATCGCGTAATTCGTAAGTTAAAAGAAAGCAGAAATTTGCTTGTTCGGATGGGGTTTAAATACCCATCCGAACTTTGTACCATACAGATGGTAAGGACTTACAGCAGTTTTCATCTATTTGAACCACATCTTCATGTAGGGGTTTAGCAGTGCTAAACCCCTACGGTGTGGTCTATTTACCTGAAAATCGCTGTAAATTTGATAAATGATAAATGATATTAGATAAATGATAAATGATATTAGTTATTGCTTCAGTCGTTGAGAATTCAGCAGATTTGAGTGAAAATTCAGCAGTTATAGGGTTCAGTACAATCGCGGCAATTGCTATTACTGCAATTCATCTTTGGTCAAAGCAACTTCATTGTCTCCTCTATCAAGAGGAATATATTGCTGCTTCTTTTAGTGGCGGTATGGCAATTTCCTATGTGTTTCTGAATTTATTACCTGAATTGGAAACTGCTGAAAAATTTTTGGGGTATTCAATTCACTTTATTATTCTGCTTGGATTTATAATTTTTTACAGTCTAGAAAGTTTAGTATGGAAAACTAGCAACGCTCCCTCATCTCAGCGTAGCTTTATTTTTGGAATTGAACTGTTTTTTTACTGTTTATATAATTTTCTATTAATTTATACCATACCGAAAGTCAATGGTCTTTCAATCACTGGTTTTCCCTATTTAATGGCGATTGGTTTTCATTTACTGCACAACAATCATATTTTGGACAAAAAGTATGGCAAATTATTTGTTTGGGGTCGCTATTGTCTAATTGGGACAATTGTTCTTTCTTTGTCACTGGATGTTGTGACGCAGCAAAGGGATATATTGGTTTCCGATTTTCTGGTTGCTTTTTTAGCTGGCTCGATTATGTTCAACATTTTTTATGACGAGCTACCATCTCCTAGAAAATCTCGTTTGCGCTGGTTTATTGGAGGAGCTATTGTATATGCTGTCCTCAAGACTAGTAGTTTAGCTTTTGGCTAATCTATGAAATTTTCCAACTGGTTAAAAAATGAAAATAATCTCTAATTCCCACTCTTTACCTTGACGGATGATTTCTATGCGAGCGATAAATTCTCGCAAGTAAAATCTGCGTTCTGATTCTGATAAATCTAACCAAAATTGAGGTATTGAAACTGCTTGGGCAATGGAAGGTAAGTTAACAGGGGGAAGAGTAGCTAACTTGGCTTGCAGTGAGGATATTTCTGTACGCAGCTTATAAGCCCTTAATTTGGCTGTTGCGGCATCCAAAACACCAGTTTCTACTAAGCCAGGTAACTGTTCTAGGATTTGTTGCTGACGAGCGATCGCATTGCTGATATTATTTTTCACAGCATCTAGTTGGGGAAAGTTTACCCCTGCGATGGCTTGGGGTAATTCAGTACAAACTTTAGTTATAGTCTTATCTAATACTTGTTGGTAGGGGATAGCCCGACATTTGGGTTTTCTAGTACACTTTGCTGGACGTAGATACAGATATTCTTTATCTTGGTTGCGGATAGTAACGCGGGTAACGATGGTGGATGAGTTGCATTCCCTACAGAATACCAAACCGGCTAAAGAACGGGGGGCACTGGCGGTGCGAGGAGCTAAACTACTGTTACGGCGCAATAGTCTGTCAACTTGGGCGGCTTCTGACCGAGAAATAATGGGCACATGGGTATTAGCAATAATTTCCCCATGATGATAAGCCGTATCCCCCCGATATACGGGATTAACTAACCAACGTTTTCCAGTGGTGACGGAGATTTTTTTGCCATATTTTTTGGCGAGATAACGAACAGCACCCCGCAGGGAAGCGTAGAGGATGAAGTGTTCAAAAAAGTCTTTAACTACGGGGGAGGTGCTGCGATCTAAAATATATTTATCTTTACCTCTTCGGTAACCATAGGGGACTTTTCCTGGTGGCGGTGTAGCTTGTAAACGATTGCGAGCATGTCCTTGACGAATGCGACGACTACGTTGTTGATTTTGGATGGCTTGTAATAGTTGCCATAACCCTTGCCTGCTATCCGTATTTACCGAAGTGTATGGCTGTTCTAGAGCAATTATTATTACTCCCATTTCTTCCAAAAATGACAGGCGATCGCTCACCTCTTGTACCGTATCCCCCAACTCTGACAAACGTAGTATGAGTAAGTATTCTGGGGGTTGGGTTTGGCACTCTTGTAGTAATTGTTGCAGTTGCGATCGCTCACCCAAGTCTTGGTAAACCCAATCTATGTCCCACCCCCAAATCGTAGGATCTGGAGGTGGTTCTAACAAGGGATCTGTGTAACTGTAAGCGACGATTTTCAAGGTCAACAAGAAGGGTATGGGGTGTAAGGTAATTGCTGGGGGCTTGTACCCTTATTGATTTCGACATAGGGTGTAAAAAGATACATTTTCTCTCCTCTTCCACAACCTACACCCTAGTGGTCTGTCCCATTAGTTCTGATGGGTTGGATAATGAACCGCAAAGGCGCAAAGAGCGCGAAGAAAGAGAAGGAGAAGATAAGTATAGAACTTGGTTTACCTATCAAAATTAATGGGACAAAGCACTAGTACTTCACCACATTAATTATGAGGGGTTACTCATTTCTAGAACTACCACACAGTAATAATTTTAGAATTGGGATGTTTATCAAAACTAATGAAATGCAATACTAGTATTACTTTTCATTAATTTTGAAGGGCAGCTGTAGTGCGGGCATTTGGCCCACTTCCTGATTACAGTAGGGAGCGAGACGCTCCCACTACAATTGTTTACCTATCAGAACTAATGAAATGCACTACTAGTTTTAGTCAAAATTCAGGGGATTCTTGATCAATCCCTATTTAATCTATCAAACTAACTTCAAGTAAGCCAGCATGGTGTCTGCATCAGAAACTTCAAAGGGATCGTCAGGACAGTTATCAGAAAACCCAGGTTCAACGAACATTTTTTCAATTTTGCCATTGTTGACAACCATAGAGTAACGCCAAGAACGCATCCCAAATCCCAGGTTATCCTTGTTAACTAGCATACCCATCTTGCGAGTAAATTCACCGGAACCATCGGGGAGGAGAAAAATATTTTTCACTCCTTGCTGTTTACCCCACTGGAACATCACAAAGGCATCATTGACTGACAAACAAATTACCTGATCAATGCCTTGAGCGCGAATTTCACTATACAGTTCTTCATAGCGGGGTAAATGGGTAGAAGAACAGGTGGGAGTAAATGCACCAGGTAAAGAAAATAATACTACTCGCTTACCGCCAAAGATTTCTTTGGTTGTCCTATCCTGCCAACGAAAGGGATTTGGTCCCCCCACAGATTCATCTCTGACTCTGGTTTTAAAGATAACATCGGGAACTTGCTCTAGATGAATCATGAATTTACTCCTAATTATCTTGCTATATAAATCATAGTCGTTATGACTTTATTTAGCAATAGTTTTTTTGTAATCTGCTTTAAATTCAATATGTCCTACTCCCTTCCCCTTATTAAATGACCGAAAAATTGTAGGCTGGGGAGCCACTCCGTTGCGGTGAAACACTTGCGGTGGTGAGGCAGTACGGTCTTGGGGTCTCCCCAAGTGGAGTAACTGCCGAAAGGGTTCCCCGGCATAAGCAAAGTGTTGAACCCGAAGGGAGGTTTCCTCCGTTGTAGTCAGTGGCGTTTGAGGGACGTAGACGCGTAAAGCCTACGGCATAGCTAAGCGCAAGGCGCACGCTAACGCGTACCGCAAGGTCGTCCGTAGGACTTACGCTTACCGCGCAGCGTGTCGCGAAAGCGACTCAGCGGCTTGGAGCAGAGTAATATCGTTTCCGTTTGTATCGGAATTATTTCAGTTACTCTCTCTTTTCCTCTTCCTTTGCGTCCTTTGCGTCTTTGCGGTTTTTTATCATTCAGATGCTATCGGATTTGATATAACCCAGGATATCTTTGGGTTTGGTTTCGTACCACTTCGTGGAAGCAAGCTGCAACCCAACCTACGTTATAGGTAATCTTCTGCCGGGAAGGGAGTAGCCTTTGTAGCGATAGGTAGAAATGGTGGTGTGGGTTTTCTAATTGTCCTTATGACCAAAGGCTTCTGCCAAGGGGATACGGCACCGGGAGCTGGAGGCACCTATGCAGAAGGGTGAAGAAAAATGTACCTCCCTCAATTTTGGCTCTGCGATATTCCATCAAATCCTTGGTTACTGTACATAAATAATACGCGATAAATAAAAATTGATAGATAAAATGCCGCTTTTGTTGCGCTTATTACTGATTTCATCAAATTAAATGCAATATTTATTACTTTTAATAATCCCCTGTAAGTTGGGTGAAAGGTACACGGAGTGTTTCCGCAGGGTAGTGGAATCCGACATAAAAACTGAAGTCTCAGGATCGGTTCCCATCCAAAGTGTTCCGGCTGAGTGGACTAATCCATGGTTATGGATCGAAGTTGGAGGGGTAGATTGCCAGGAGCCATCTTCATGTTGGTACTCAACCGCAGTTCCATTGGACAATACATTGGCAATCTGAAATGTGGTTGTATCAATAATCTTCCAGAATTCTTGATCCTGAGGACGCATGGTCACATGTACAATTGCATTCCCTTCCTCATCAACCCCCACATAATTCCAGGAATCAGCATTCGGCTCGCCTAAAAATTCACCCATAGTATGTAGCATAATCACGGCATAGTTGGGGTCCTGATAGGTTGCTACCGCTTGGAGCGTTGAGGCATCTGGGAGAATTTTATATAATATATCCTGGGATTCCCCAGGTTTAGGGTTATGAACAACGGTAAATTTTGAATATGTTCAGCAATGAGACGGCTGAAGAATGGTCCATCGACAACCAATCATCTGCCCTTCAAAGGTTCCATATTCAGTAATGGGTGAAAAATTCCCAGCGCAAAGACGCAAAGACGCGTTAGACGCGGAGTGGCTTTGGTGCAGGGTAGAATCGTTGATAATATCGAAAAATATAAATTCATACTTCCATTTAGCAACGCCAGAAACGTCAGTATGGAGGTATAGTAGTCAAAAGAACAAAAATGAGTAGTTATTGCCAAATTGCACCCGGTCATCCTTTTCATGGCTCTTACCATGACAATGAGTATGGATTTCCATTACGCGATGATAATCTGCTATTTGAACGCCTCATCCTGGAAATTAATCAAGCAGGACTTTCTTGGTTAACTATTCTTAAGAAACGTGAAAATTTTCGACAGGCTTACCATAACTTTAATATTGATATAGTTGCGGCATATGATGAAAGTGACAAGATTAGGCTCCTCAGTGATAGGGGAATCATCCGCAATCGCCTGAAAATTGATGCTGCGATAGAAAATGCACGGCGTTTGGTTGATATTAGAAATGAATATGGTTCATTTGCAGCCTGGTTAGATTATCACCATCCCCTCAGTAAACCAGAATGGACAAAGTTGTTTAAAAAGAACTTTCGGTTTACAGGTGGTGAAATAGTGGGAGAATTTTTGATGAGTACGGGATATTTACCAGGCGCGCATGAAGAGCAGTGTCCAGTATATGCCAAAATTGCCAAGTTGAATCCACCGTGGATGCAAATTTGATACATGGTAGGAGGCAGGAGGTAGACAAGGGTAGTGCTATGGATAATTTTCTCATATGGGAAGTTGAAGTGCGATCGCTATGCAGAATAACTCACAATTGGAGCATCACTCCCCTCAACCGGATGACACGGGGACGCGGAGCGCTCTGTGTCCGGTGCCCCGTGTCCGGGGCGGTAAGCCCCAAGGGTCCTCCTCCCCCATCAAAATCTGCGATTTGATGGCTCCCGATTGGTGGGCACCTCAAGCCCCCACCACATCGGTGGAGGAGTG
>JASJCJ010000222.1 GCA_030066045.1 Calothrix sp. MO_167.B12 | reverse complement strand
CTACTGTAAGGATACGAGCTTTGGAAGCCGCACTACAGCAGCCCTTCAAAATTAATGCGATGAACTAGTAGTATTGCATTTCATTAGTTTTGATAAACATCCCAATTCTAAAATTATTACTGTGTGGTAGTTATAGAAACAAGTAACCCATTAGAATTAATGAAAAGGACTAGTAGGTACTTTAAATACTAGTTGTGAGGGGTAAAATATCCCCGACTTCTTCAAGAAGTCGGGGATCTAAATAAACACCCGCGACTCATCAAAACTAATGAAATGGAATGGTAGATATTTGAGATGAAATTATTTTTGCAGGTATGCCCACAGCAGTTGCTCCTCGTGGAACATCCTGCAAAACTACTGCATTAGCTCCAATTGTGGCATTATCTCCAATAGTAACATTACCTAAGATTGCTGCTCCAGAACCAACCTCTACATTTCTACCCAACTTGGGCGCGTCCATAGGTCGTTCCGGATAGCGCATTCCTAAAGTCACACCTTGTCGAATCATACAATCATCACCAATAGAAGCATGGGCATGGATAACTATTCCTCCTTGATGTTGAATCACCACCCGACGGCCGAGATGTGTGGTATAAAATAACTCTATTCCATAGGAATTGCGTATTTTGCGGTATAACATCCCATAGATAATTTTCAACGGTATTTGCAAAAATTTAGATTTAACTTTTGTCCTCCAAACTCCAAATCTATGTACGGCTACAGCGCGAAACCCTGGTTTAGTCCAGTCGCTACCGTGGGCTATCCAATCTTCTTTTAATGTTTGCCAGAGGTTAAAATGAGAATTTTTTCCCTTTTGGTATAAATTGTCTGACAAATTTAGTTGTACACCCATTACACACCCCAATTTTGACTTTTTGATACACCTCGCGATCGGCTGTAATCCACTTTATCTATGCACCCATTCATCAACTTTGGTGTCAGTCACCCCTTGATTTCCTCTAGAATCAGAATAATAAAAGTAGCTATCAGGCTCTTGCTTAACATTGACACCATTAGTCACCATTCCTAAAATATTTGCCTCAGAACGCTCTAAAAGTGACTTAGCAGCTTCGGCACTGGCTGAGTCTACCACTTTTGGTCTTGCTACCAGTAAAACTCCATCCACCATTTTCCCAAGTACTGCTGCATCAGCAGTACCAGCTAGAGGAGGAGTATCGAATATAACATACTCATAATCTTGAGACAACTTTTCTATTAAAGATGCCATACCATCAGAATCAATTAAGGCTAGGGGATTAGGAGGTTGAACTCCAGCAGTAAGAACAGATAAATAGTTAGTACCTTTTTTTACAGCTAATGAAAATTCATCCTGACCTACAATCACATTACTTAAGCCTGATGAGTTAATCGAACCCCACAGATGATGTTGTGATGGCCGACGCATATCTGCATCAACCAGCAAAACTCGTCGTCCTGTTTGAGCTATAATCGCGGCTAAGTTAGCAGCAACCTCTGACTTCCCTTCACCAGCGACAGAACTGGTAACAACGATTGTGCGAACTTTTTTATGGCTAATAAATTTCAGATTTGCTTGCAGCATTTGGTATGCTTCATGAATCACTGTACGAGGAGAGGAAGCTGCAATTACGCGCTCTGATATATTATCTCCAATCATCTTTAAATAGGGAGATATATTATGAGTTTCAAATTTGGGAATTAATCCCAACATAGTGTAGCCAAAAAATTTCTCAATTTCTTTAGTCGTCTTCAAAGTTCTGTCAATTAAATCGACAAAAAATGCTGCGGATACGCCCAATAAAGAACCAACAAAGATACTACCTCCCAATAACAAGATTGTCATTTTGGATATTATGGTTTTCTTGGGAACCCTAGCTGGTTGCACTACTCTCGCATTACCAATAGTTTGCTTTTCTGCTACTTCTATTTCTTGCAATCTAGTCGCCAGATTTTCGTAGTCAGTTTTGGCAATAGATAACCTGCGTTCTAAATCTCCTTGGGATTTTTCTAGGTTCGGGAGAATACTGAGTCTTTTTTGATAACTTTCTCGAAGATTAAATAAAGTTTGTAGTTTTTTTTCTAATCCTTGGGCTTGAGTCGTTAACTGAATATATTGACCTGCTAGTTCTTCTTTAATCTGCCCCATCTGTAAATTTTTTGGGGAAATATAATTTTTTCCTAGAACCCCATTTACACGCTGCTTTAATAACGCAGCTAGAGCGATTTCTTGTTCCTTGAGGTCGATTAAAATTGGATGATTATCTGTGTATCTTCCTTGGACAGTGGCAAGTTGGGTTTGCACTTTTTGTTGTTCGTTTAAAACTTCTTGTACCCCAGGTATCTGACTTAAGGATGTAATTTCTAAAGCCTCTTCTCTAGCCAAATTTAATTGGCTTTTCATCCCTATTTCCTGAGCTTGTATATCTGCTAGCTGAGTTTGAGTTTGATTGATTTGTTCGTTTAATTTGCTAATATTAGCAATTGCAGCACTAGATTCTTCTGTTAAATTAACAGTATTGTTTTTTAGTCTAAATTGCCGTAAGGCTTCCGCTGCCAAATTTAACTCTCTTTTAGCAGAAGGTAGTCTTTTTTTGATAAATTCACCAGCAGCGATAACTTGAGTGCGATTAGAAGCAATGTTATTATCAATATAAGTTTTCATCAACTGATTGACAACTGCTGCTGCTAATTCCGGATTTGCTGAGTTGTGAGAAACTTTTAGTACGTCTGTCCCTACAATTGGTTCTACTTCAATTTTTAGCGACTCGGTGTCAATAACCTTACCTTCTTCATCTTTCAAACCTAAGGTATCGATAACTTCTTGCAAGATTGGTTCAGAATTGACAATTACGGCTTGGGTTTCCAGGGGATTACCCTCATGCATGATCGATTCTAAATCACCAACTTTTTCTCCTGCTTTTGTCAGTGATGAAATTCTATCTGATTTGAAAAGCAGCATTCCGTTAGCTTGATATTGAGGTTTTTGTCGTAATACAACAAATCCGGATAATCCCACTGAAGCGCAAAAAACTGCTGCTGCAATTAACCAACGACGCTTGAAAACTAGCCAATATTGCTGGATATCGACTTCCTCTAAATAGCCTTTTACTTCCATATTTTCCATAAGATTGCCAGATTTTATTAAATCATGTTTTTGGAGTTGTATATTTGGGAAACTAACCCCTGGATAAAACCATCAAAGGCTGATTCCTACTTGGACATAATCTTCCCATAATTTGGCAATGCCAAGTTTTTGTCTTTACCAATTTTACATAATTGTCTAGCTGTAGGAAAAGGACTCATGAGGGTCTGCTGAATAGCTTGAAAGCTCTTACCTTGTAAGCACCTCAGGCTATTTTTGCATCAAAAAGTGCAAGACTAATAGGGATATAAGGCTTAAAAAACTTGCATTTTCAATTTTCTGGACTCCAAAAAATTATAAAAAATAGAGGTAAAACTGTTAAGAGTTCCTTTCCTCCAGCCAAGGACTTTTACAGTTTATCCTGCACTACGCGAAAGCAAGACATAATTAGATTCACTTTCTGATCTTGAACAGATATTGATTCATAGATAATTGTTAGTAATTGATTCATAATTTACTCTCCTTAGAGCTATAGATCATTATGAGTAACTGATTGTTTCCTTTCTTTATTGATCGATAATTAGTAAGCACCCTTCTTTCCTAAAACTACTTCAATTGTTGAAAGTAAAATTTTTATATCTAACCAAAATGACCAATTTTCTATGTATGAAATATCTAATTTTACTCCATCTTCAAAATTATCAATATTAGAACGACCAGAAACTTGCCATAGTCCAGTAATTCCAGGCAATACTTCTTGACGAATAAAATGTTTAGTTTGGAATTTTTCCACATCTCTCAAGGGAAGAGGACGAGGACCAACTAAACTCATTTGTCCTAGTAAAACATTAAATATTTGAGGCAATTCATCTAAGCTGTAAGAACGTAAAAATTTACCTACTCTTGTTATCCGAGGGTCATCTTTTATTTTAAATAAAACACCATCCTTAATTTGATTTTTGGCTTCCAAACTTGCCTGTAATTTCTCTGCATTGGCTACCATTGTCCGAAATTTCCAAATTTGAAATTCCTTTCCATGTAAACCAACTCGTTTTTGCTTAAAAAATATGGCTCCAGGGGAATCTAGCTTAATGAGTATAGCAATTACCAAATAAATAGGGGAAAGTAAAATTAATAGTATTGTTGCACCACATAGGTCAAATAACCTTTTAGTCCAAAAATCAATACCTGTAACAATCTGCCCTGGAATTGTCATACAAGGAACTTCACCTATCATCGCAACTTCCGATTTTGGATGATAACTTTCAATTTGATTGGGTAAAATTCGTAAGACAATACCAGATGTATGGAAATTCCAGCAAATATATAGGCGATTTTTAATCGAACTCCAAGAAACAAAGACTTCCTCTATCCCTTCTTTATGTAGATAATCAAAAGTCGCTTCTCGGTTCTTTAAATCTAAACAGATAGGCTCAGCTACTCCTTGGACTGTATAGCTATTATCTTGTTCTACGATCCGCAGATACTTATCTTTCTCTTCTGGCTCGGTAATTAGAAAAACAGAATGAAGTAGCATTTCTTTGCTACGAAGCAAATTAGCACCTACATTAAAAGCAAAGCGAGCAGTACAAATAAAAGCTATTGAAAAAAGCCAAGAGAAAAGAAAAGTTAAACGAGATAAATATGTATCTGCTCCACCTAGAAAAACAACCAACAACAAAAAAAGCTCAGATAGAGATATAGCTTGAATTAAACCAAGATAATTACGGCGCTGTTTTCCAGGCAAATATAATTTGTTAACCGCATTTATGCTAATACCAACTGTGACAAATAATAATTGCCAGGGAATATTATCTGGTTGAGTAAAATATGAACTATTTCCATAGACAATCGCTAAATTATATGCCAATCCCAGAGACATAACATCTAGCAGAACCAGGGTAATTATCCGCAAAAATCTGATGGGGAATCCCCTTTGTATGATGGTTTTTCGCGGAGACCTGATATCTGGTTTAAAAGTTGTAGTTGGTATTGTTATATAAGACATAATTAGCTTTGCTTCTCGATGGAGTTAAGATTGTACAGATGTTTGTAATAGCTATTAAACACTTTTTTCAACCATGCTTTAAATAAACGCAAAAAGAATAATGGATTCCCAATGATATAACGTTCCCATAGCCTCTGTGGCTGTGTGAATAACCTTGACAACCACTCCATTCCGTTGTCAGTCATCCAACGAGGTCCCCTATAGACTGAACCTGTATAAAAATCAAGACAGGCTCCTAAAGGTAAGAATACTTTGGCATCAAGCCTATCTAAGTTATTTTGAATCCAATTTTCTTGTAATGGCATCCCAAAGCCGACATACAAAATATCTGGTTTAAATGCATTGATTTGTTCAATTACAGATGCATTTTCTTTCCCTGATTTCTCAAAATATCCGTGATGTCCTTTAATTTTTAGGTTCGGAGCGATCGCTTTTAGTTTAGTAATTGCTTTGTCTACTGTACCTGGTTTACCTGCCAGTAAGAACAAAGACACATTTTCTCGTTCGCAAGTTAACGCCAAATTTTCAATGTAATCCGGACAAGTCATGCGATGAGATGCATCCATACAACATCCACAAGCTTTTGCTCCTAGCAGTACGCCAAATCCATCGCAAAAGACTAAATCTGACTTATTGATAAAATCTCTGTACCAAGGTAGTTCATAAGCAAAGTTCATTGCTCGAACATTGACATTACTAATAGTGGTTTTTTTGCTTAACTTTGCTGCTTTTACTGTATAGTCAATAAATTGCTCAACTTTGAGCTTATGAAATCTAGTCCCTAATAACACCACTTCATCAAACATTTGCATCCCTAAACCACCCTAATTCTGTTTTCTCGAAGGTTATTAATAAAGTGGCATTGCTGATTTTAAGTATGAATCCGGGTGTAAAGACATTACAATACAACATCTGGAACAATAATTTGGGAATTACACAACATCATACATGGATTCAGCAACGCCAATAAAGTGCTCTAGCCAGAGTAAAATCTTGCTATATCTGCAAGCATTGGAACATATCTAAACCTTTGTTTTATTTAAAGGTCAAACTACGAACTAGAGAACATAACAACTTTTGCAGGTAAAATTGTTTGCAAATCTGCGATGTTTTTTTGACCGCATGAATACTTGTTAAACCTACCTTGCTTTGCAGGTCTCATACAAATATCAGTTTGCTAATTCATACATAATTCATTAAAATGTAGATAATACCAAATACATTAGTTGAAAATTATTGGGTAAATTTGTGACTCAGCATTTATTGAAATTCTTATTTAGTTTGCACCTTATTAGCTTTGAGATCGCTAATAAGAGCTAAAGTAAGTAAGCAACTAAAAACGCTGACAATATTTTTTGGGAAAATTGCAAAATTCTTATGAATTCCCGGCTAGTTATACTGTCGAAAAATAACTGAATAGTTCTGTCCGCCTACATATATTTAGTTATATTTCGCCAGCAATACTCCACCTGGGTGAAGATGGTGCTCGTTTTTTTTTGCCGATAGATAAATGCCCCATAGATTAGACTCACTTCAGATTTGATAGTAGAATACAAATTGTGATGCAGAACCTAATATGTTTATTCTTTATTTGATTCAGCAAGTGTAATTATACACGTGCATATGCTTTGAATGATGTAAAGTTTTGATGAAGAAAAATTGGATAATATGTTAATAAGTTAAGGGTCTTCCGTACTTACTATGGCGAACTATGAGTTAAATAGATATAAATTAGGCTAACATCAAGAAAAACGCCTGAATCGCTGCGAAAGAGTCAATTATTACGTAAAATATCCATTTTTAGTGTTTAACAAGGATTTCAGGCTTTTTATGATATGATTCATCATGATAATTACTGAAGAACTAAAGTGAGAAAAAATACGTAATATTTATTTTGTGCAACGATAATAATATAAACAGTGCTCGCTCCTAATCTGGATATGATCGCTAATTCTCTAGCCATATAACTTTAGCTTATTACTAGTTGCAGCTATTAGCTAGATACTAGTATCACCATTGTGTATGCGGAAAGTACGAGTATGAGATTAATATATAAACAAATCTTACTGCCAATTAAACTAGTATCGATCGTTCTTATACTCACTGGTATTGGACTAGAACTATGGAATCTTTCTGCAAATTTCTTGACCACACAAATATCCAATAGTCTCCATTCTATTATTTGGTTTGCCCGCTTTGTTGTTGGCGCACATTTGATTGAGGGGATAATAGCCGCTTACTTAGCACCAAGAAAGAATAAAATAGCCTTTAAATACGCTGCTTATACTTTTTTTGTGGGTACAGTTGGATTATTAGAATTATTTGATTCAGAGAACGAATAATTTAAAATCTCTTGGTTTTGGTAAGAAACTATCAATAAAAAAATACAGAATCTTTCAAGCTCAGTCATTATCAGCAGGGGGCAGGAATGCCCGCCCCAAGCTATAATTACATCTTAAATTCGCGCCCGGAGTGCAGGATTGGGGAATAAGGTTTTAAGTCCAGCTTGACGCTGTTGAGTACTTTCTTGAGTTTTTTTCCATAAGCTCTCATAGTAGAAAAAGACTACACCCAAACCACGGCTTTTAGCAGCCCTTACCTGGGATTGAATTTGTCTCATGGGAACCGGCTTATTACGTAACCCAGCCATAATACCGACTCCGGTGGAAATCCTTTGCTGAGCTTCTTGCATTTCTGGACGGGAAATTTTAGCTACAAAACTCTGTTGATTATGGCGGTAAACCTGTACTACTAGTTCATCAACAATATTTTGGCGTACCCAAGCCAGCCAGTCTTGTAGTTGTAATTTATAGGCAAAGTCATAGTAATTAGGAGAAACAGAGAAAATCACATGGGGTTTTCTAGCTTTTACCGCTTGGTTTAAGTTCACCATAAATTCTGTGATTTTATCAGCACGCCATTTTACCCAATCTGCATCATCAGGATTACTAGGGGGTGCCTTCTCCATTTCTTGGGTATATAAAGCCATAGTATATCTATCATAACCAAACTCACGAGGTAAACTCATATGGTCATCAAACTGAATCCCATCAACATCATATCTAGTTACAACTTCTAGTATGAGGTTAGTAATAAACTGTTGTACCTCTGGGAGAAAAGGATTCAGCCAAGCAACCTCACCCGCAGCACTAATAGAAGTTTGACTACCATCCCGCTTTTGTGTCAGCCAATTGGGACGGTTTAAAGCCAATTCTGATGTCAGGGGAGTCATGAAACCAAACTCAAACCAGGGAATTACCATTAATTTCTGACGATGGGCTTGATTTATCAAGTCAGCCAAAATATCTTGTCCATTGTTACCGCGAAAGAAAAAAGGAATACCAACTTGCCTCGCCACAGCACTAGGATACTTGGTATAACCTGAATTCCAAACTACAGGATAAATGGTATTAAAGTTCAACCGGCGTAATTGAGTAACAGCATCCTGCACTTTGGAACGAGACTTGAGTACATTAAAATCATTGGTAGTCATCCATACACCACGAATTTCCTGACGGGGTATTTGAGGGACTGGAGGAATTGGAGGGGCTGAAGGGATTTGAGGGACTTGCGGGACTTGAGGTATTTGCGGGACTTGGGGAGTGGGATATACTGGATTTAGTGGAGGTAATTGCCCAATCGCAGGACTAAAACTTTGTGCCACCAATACTGTAACTAATGACACTACAAATAGGGATGGAAGAAGTTTCTTTTTAAATTGTCGCCAACGTTGAAAAATCAAGTCTAATGTAGTCGTCATAGAAATTACAAGGATTGCTGATTCATCAGTTAACAGTTAATAATTCATTTGGTATGTGTCAAAGCACAGTAAAATAGGTGACGCATTTATTCGTTCAGTAGTGCCCTGGTTCGCAATGCCAAATATGTTGACTCAGATGTGCCAGAATCATTACGAATTAGTGTTAGTAATCTTAAATATATTATGATTACTATTTGATTTTTGAAAAACACGTAGTGGACTGACACGCCTAAAAATGTAGGTTGGGTTGAGCGGCAGGGAAACCCAACAAAGCTTTACTGGTGTTGGGTTACTCTGCTCCAAGCCGCTGTTGCGTCTACATTCTTCAACCCAACCTACACTTAATGCATCATTTTAACCTTGCCATGCCAGTAGTGGACTGACACAGCTAAAGTAGTAAAATAGATTTTTGGGAAAAGCCTTAATTGATAAGGGATTGCGCGATTTTCCTATTGCACCATTTTAGTTGTGTCACGTCAGTAGTAGTCCTTTTCATTAATTTTGAAGGGCAGCAGTAGTGCGGGTCCCAAATCCCACTTCCTGATTACAGCAGGGAGCGAGACGCTCCCACTACAATTGTTTACCTATCAGAACTAATAAAATGCACCACTAGCCTGCGTCAAGTGCTGCGCGTCTACGGGCGTGACTTTGCTAAATGCTAAAGCCATAGATAACACACCCTTGTATATTAATAGAAGTAGTAGACCGTCGTACCTAATTTGATTCAACAATCAAATCGGATTCCTATTTTCTATCAGTTTAACTTTTGTAAGAAACTTTCCAGTTTCTCAATCCTAGCTAAAGCAGACATCAGTTTTTTCTCCCTTTTGTCTGGAGACATATCGGGTTGGCAAACCAAGCTTTCCAGACAATTTTTCATCCCAGACAGGAGATTTTGTAACTCATTGGAGGTTTCTACATGGTTGTTACTGAATTGTTTATCGATAGGTAAAGGCTGTTTTAATGGATCTTGATTATGAGACAAATTTTTGTCTTTTTCAGTTTCTATTTGTTGAACTGTATGCTGCAAAGTTTCAATCACACCATACATTTCCATCGGGTCAAATATTCGCAGCAGATTAGTTTGAGTAACTATACCCAAACCTTTGCCCCAATCCCACGATACAACTAATCTTTGTACGTTACGGCGCTGCATTTCCTGATGGGCTGTCCACAAAGAATCTTCTGGAGAAAGCAAAAACAGTGGCGTACTCATGACTGTTTCAGCCTGTAGTGGAGACAAATCCAGCTGCAAAGCCCGAAACTGGACAATATCTCTTTCTGTGATAATCCCTACAGGAATAGTCCCCACATGCTTTAACTCAGACTCAATCTCTTCAGTAATTACTACACAACTAACCTGATGCTTTGCCATTAATTTGGCGATATTCATGACTGAAGTTGTCATTGGAGCGTGAATCAATTTAGTTGTCATCACCTCAGATACACGCCTGAGTTTGAGGAGATTTGCAGGGCGTAATACCCGCCTAATACTTTCTGGGGAAATAACCCCTAATAATTCACCTTTTTCCCCTACCACTGGCAAATGGCGAATCCGATAGCGACGAAACAGAAATAGAGCAGCAAAGATATCCTGACAAGCCGATTTTGGCAGAGTAATCACCGACTTTACCATTACAGAACCAATTGTAACTGCTTCAAAGTTAATCCCAGCCGCTGTTAACCGTACAATATCTCTTTCTGTAAAAATACCTATTATTTTTGTACTCTCTGTAACTAAAATGCAACTAGAACGCACCTCATGTATGGCAGGAGAAATGGAAGATGCCTTTTCAGTAGAGACCATACAACTACTGCCCCTAGTTTTATGCATTAAATCAATCACTGTCACCAGTGGTGTATCCGGAGAAACTGTCAGGGGTTGATAGTCAATAGCTGCTTCTATAATTGGGGTGCAAATTAACGGGTCATCCAGTTGCATGGCTAACTTGTTTGGCTTGATTTGGCTTGATTTGGTTTTATTTGGCGATCGCTAATAGACATTATGACAATTAAGAATTACAATTAGGGATGTAACAAGGCATAAGCCTATAAGCTTTATCCAAATAAGCTTTTAGCTCCTTAAAGGTTAATAAAATGATTTAGCAACTTACATTTCCCGCCTGTTAGCACATTATCAGGTTATTCACCCATTGTCAGAGTTATTTTCCGTGGCAGAGTTTTCTTTCGATTTATTCACACCAGATATTCTCGGTGTTTTGCCATAAAGTCTATCTAGAACTCGCTTGACGGAGATTCGTTTCCACTGGTGACCACGCTTAGTTTTATAACCATGCTGATTAAGCCAGTCGGCTACTTGTTGTAGGGATTTACCAGATTTATGATGGCGGCGAATCAAGTTTATTACTTGTTGTTCCTGGGGTTCTTCTACAAGTTCACCATTGGCGGAAGTAAGACCAAAAGCAGGTGAGCCATAGCCAGCATAACCTCCCTGAGCCGCCTTAAGTTTCCGTCCCCGTTCTAGCCTTTCCCAAATTTTTTTTCCTGGGGATTGTTCAGCAGTCATATTCGTTAGGACAAAGTGATCTTTGTCAATATGGTAACTCAGGTTCTATGGATCAAACAATTTTGGATTTTAGATTGAAACCATCTCTGTTCTCATAGTATTCCCTTAGGGTAGGTACAAACTTTAATCAATTAATCAGTTAATCGAGAATTGAACAACTGAGAATGTTAGTAGGAGGTGGCTGCAATGGATCAAAATCAAATAGTTCGTTGCCCTAACTGCGGTAGTTTTGCTAAACGGTACTTCTTTAGTAGTTCTCAAACTATTTATATGAAATGTCCCGAGGAACAATTGACTCAGACAGAATGCCCAAGTTGTGACTATCTGATGGTCATGTGTTCTCTGAATGGGCGTGTTGTAGAAGCTTACGCACCAGGTAGACCAAATCAGATAATTTCTAGATATCCAAATGTAGATCAAGCACACAATGTCAGTTCTGTGGCTCAACATATTTCGTCAGCAAAAACAAATTCATCTCCCAATCAAGTGACTATTTATGCTATCTAATAAAAATATTAGAAAGTACTGGCAATTAATTAAAATAGGAATCGCTTATGACCTAAGATAATAGTGAATTGACCTGAATAATTGACTTTTTTTCATTAAATCAAATCACAATAATCGGGGAATCTAGTAATGATGAAAGCTCAAGATATTATGACCAAAGACGTAGTCACCATTCGTGGTTCTGCCACGGTTGCTGAAGCGACGTTACTAATGAAAGAGAAGGGACTGCGGGCTTTGGTTGTAGATTGTCGCCATGAAGATGATGCCTATGGCATGATCACGGAGACAGATATTGTCTACAAGGTAGCAGCCTACGGCAAAGATCCCCAACAAATGCGAGTTTATGAAATTATGACCAAACCCTGCATTGTGGTCAATCCAAGTTTAGGTGTGGAATATGTAGCTCGGTTATTCGCCAATACTCGCATCCGTAGAGCACCTGTGATTAAAGACAAACTATTAGGCATCATCTCCATTAGCGATATCCTCACAAAGAGTGACTTTGTGGAAAGGCCAAAAGAACTGTTGTTAAAAGAGAGAATTCAAAAATCAATTGAAGAAGCTCGCGCTATTTGTAGTGCTAAAGGTACTGATTCCAAAGAATGTGCCGCAGCTTGGGATGAGGTAGAGGAGCTGCAAGCAGAAGCAGCCCATCAAAAGGCAGAACCCATGATATCAGCCAAAACTTCCTTTGATGAATACTGTGCAGCCAACCCCGACGCGCCTGAATGTCGGATATTTGACGATTAGGAAATATTCGTTAATACTTATCCATTTTCCACTATTATCTACCCAGAGCGTTATTCTACCGTAAGAGGACGAACATATGGCAACTTACAAAGTCAGATTAGTCAACGAAGCCGAAGGACTAGACAAGACTATTGATGTGGCTGACGACCAGTATATTTTTGATGCTGCGGATGAAAACGATATAGACCTCCCAGTATCATGCCGTTCAGGTTCTTGTTCTAGCTGTGCTGGCAAAATTATCTCAGGCACAGTAGATCAGTCAGAGCAAGCTTTCTTAGATGATGACCAAATTGCAGCAGGTTTTGTCCTCACCTGCGTTGCTTACCCCACTTCTGACTGCACAATTCAAACCCACCAAGAAGACGTATTGTATTAAATTTTCGTACTCAAGTATTCCCCAGTTGTAATTAGGTTAAAAAATTCCCCATGACTACAGCCACTTATATCCAAGATAGTGACTTTGATGAGCTTTTAAATTATTCAGGACCTGTAGTAGTTGATTACACAGCAAGTTGGTGTGGTCCTTGTAAATTGATTAGTCCTTTAATTGACAAATTAGCAGAGGAATATGAAGGTCGTGCCAAAGTTGTGAAGCTCAGCCTCGATGACAACAAAGAAAGTGCCAAAAAATACGGTATTAAGAGTATTCCCGCTGTTCTCATTTTTAAAAATGGCGAGGAGGTAGAACGTCTGATAGGCAAGGCTCCCTATGAAACTTTTAGTGATGCACTAGAAAAACACCTTTAGTTTTAGCCTCATCGTAGGGGCATGACATCCACATACTCTCAGTATATAGAGAATTGTGCGATCGCCATGTCTCTACGGAATAATCTATTTGACATCCCCCCACCGCTCTCGCGTAGCGTGCGCGTCAGCGCGTAACCCTTCGGGTGTAGCGCGGGATTCCCAAGACTCACGACATGAAGCTAGGCGTAGGCGTTTAAATCTATAACAATGTAAATTTTTGTCTAAAACACCTGCCTAACCCAGTCTGAAATAGAGAGAATATTAAGAATTTCAAATAATCTCATACATCAGTTAAGATACTTTTCTTCACTAACATTTTTGTGATCTGTACTGGATGTAAAGGGCGGGATATAAGCGTGACAAGCATCTAAATTGCGTTTTACCCTTGCACTCAGCAATTCACAATAACCCCATTGGTATCCTTCTAACTGGAAGTAGCGACAAAAACAACATTCATGATTATGACGATTATTTGATGCTAAATTATTCATTAAAATTTACAAACCTTATGATTTAAAAACATTTACAATTTAAAACCATCATTCATAATTAGGACTTACGCAACTGGCATATTTTTTCTGTAGGGGAGGCAAAATGCGGTGTAGATTTTCTGACTGCATTATTGTTGTTGGGTGACGTTGCGAGAATATTTGTACGTAGTCATCAGACTTGTAACCTCACACACTAATTATCGATTGTGACAATTGCCTCAGTCCTGATAATATATATAGCTTAATTTTCAGACTTAATAGAATAAGTTTTGTATAAAAATATTGACATTAATCTAAATCCCACATTCCGTAGGTTAGGTTAAAAATCTCGTTATTTTTATAACCCATTTAGAACAAGGCGTTCAGGCATTAAGCTGATATTTGACGTTTGGCGATGCTTCCTCCAAGAGCCACCCAAAGAGCGATCGCTATATAGTAAATTGACAATAGTATCAATAAGCCATGATTTAACCAGAGTAATTTAATCTGCCAGGGGCAATAGTCTTAAAACCTAATGACCTATAAGCCTTGTCATACAAACATTTAAAAAACGTCGCCAAGTTGGTGTCTAGGTGCGGAATGTGGGTAAATAATTTGGAAGTCCCTTAATTCACCCTGGGGAACAAAACATCGAAGTTAAGATTCCTGAAATTTCCGATTCTGAATAAATGCTTCTCAGTCTTCCGTATTATCCTTGGTAGGAGTTTCAGGGTCCGTTTATGGCTAAAAAGAAATTTAAAGAGTTCCAGAAAGACAAATCAGTTATAGCTAGTAATAGTAAGGTTTCTTCAGCATTACAAGAAAAACCAAAGCCGAAGAAAATCAAGAAAAAAGTATATGAAAAAGAACTAAAGCGGCTTCAGATTGAATTAGTCAAACTTCAGGAATGGGTTAAACATCAAGGTTTAAGGGTAGTAGTTGTTTTTGAAGGTAGGGATGCTGCGGGAAAAGGTGGAGCAATTAAGCGAATTGCAGAATGTCTGAACCCCCGTGTTTGTAGGATTACAGCTTTGGGTACGCCTACTGAACGAGAAAAAACTCAATGGTATTTTCAGCGTTATGTAGCTCATTTACCGGCAGCAGGAGAAATCGTATTATTCGATCGCAGTTGGTACAATCGGGCTGGAGTGGAGCGAGTGATGGGTTTTTGCACCCACGAACAATACGTTGAGTTCCTGCGTTCTTGCCCGGAATTTGAACATATGTTACAGCGATCGGGTGTTATCCTAGTCAAGTATTGGTTTTCGGTCAGTGATGAGGAACAAGAACGACGTTTTCAGCAACGTCTTGATAACCCTACCAAACGTTGGAAACTTAGCCCGATGGATTTGGAATCTCGTGCCCGATGGGTAGAATACTCCAAAGCAAAAGATGATATGTTTGCTGCCACTGACACAACTCTATCCCCCTGGTATGTTGTAGAAGCTGATGACAAAAAAAGGGCTCGCCTCAACTGCATTAACCATCTACTAAGCATCATTGACTACGAAGATTTGACACCAGATCCGATCAAATTACCTCCGCGACAGAAAGCAATGGATTATATTCGACCTCCTATGTGTATGCAAAAATTCGTACCACAAAAGTACTAGAACACTGATTCAGTAATGCTAGGTGATGGGATGATGAGGTGATGTAGGGAAAGAGGGAAGGAGTGAGAGAGGATTAAATTTATTTTCTTCCCTAATCCCAACTGTCAACCATCAACCATCAACCCTCACACTTCCCACATTCCCCCTCTCCCTCTTAATTGATGATTGCTCTCGATTACTGAATTGATGCTCTAGTACCGCTGCGCGGAAGTCAAAAGTTCAGTAGGGGCGCAAGCATTGCGCCCTTGCCATTGGTAAAATTATTTTTATAAATCACCTAAGTATTATCAATTTTTATCAATAAAGGGTGATCGCAATTCAAAATCCCATGACAACAAAAAACGCCCCCTGTTACCAGGAGACGTTTTTGATCATTGTCGAGCAGGGATAAATCCCAACCCCTAGATTATTAACCGTTGATTGCAGGAGCACTCATTGCAACAGGAGCAGACTCACCAGCAGCCAAGTCTAAGGGGAAGTTGTGAGCATTACGCTCGTGCATTACTTCCATACCCAAGTTAGCGCGGTTGATTACATCAGCCCAAGTTCCAATCACACGACCCTGAGAGTCAATCACAGACTGGTTGAAGTTGAAACCATTC
>JASJCJ010000221.1 GCA_030066045.1 Calothrix sp. MO_167.B12 | reverse complement strand
AATTTCTTTTGCAAAGAAGCAGAAGCAGACTCGAAAAATTCTTGAGCATCAATACTAATTAAAACAGTATAACTAGTATTTTCGTTTGAGTTGGTCAACAGAAATTACCTTACCTTCTTCAACATTTTTTTTCGCTTTCCTCAAAGCTTCCTGAAAACCATTAATTTTCAATAATTCTTCAGTTGCTTCATCATTTTCTATTGATGCTAAATAAGCCAAAAAATCAGCAGCAACTAATAATCTTTCTGGTGAAAGTTGCTCTACATATTCTTGAATTTGTTGACGAATTTCACCTGTATTCATAATAGTAAAAAACTTTATTAGCTTTGCTGATAAATTATATCGTAAATTCCTTGGTTGCTGATTATATAATTTGTAGGGGCGGGGTTACCCCGCCCCTACAATGTGGGATGATTTATTTTTTGATATTTCTACGTACTTATACTCTATTCAACTGTAACACTTTTAGCCAAATTCCTCGGCTGGTCCACATCCAAACCGCGCCTAGCTGCAATGTGATAAGCCAATAGTTGCATGGGAACCACCGTTAACAGGGGAGATAACAACTCATCCACCTCCGGAACGGGAATCATATCATTAAACACATCCGCCGCTTCTCCATGATTTACCGGAGTTACCCCAATTAACCGGGAATCCCGTGCTTTCGCTTCCTGAGCGTTAGAAATCACCTTTTCATACACACTACCAGGGGTTGCGATCGCCACCACCGGCACTTTAGCATCTAATAAGGCAATGGGACCATGTTTCATTTCTCCAGCAGGATAACCTTCGGCGTGAATATAACTAATTTCTTTCAATTTCAACGCCCCTTCTAAGGCGATAGGGAAGTTAATACCCCGCCCTAAAAAGATGAAGTCTTGGGTTTCCGCAAAGTCATGGGCTAAATGCTCGGTTAACTTTTCCTGGCTTTCCAAGGTAGATTCAATTTCTTTGGGAATATGACGTAAACCAGTAATGATTTCCACTAATTTCTCTTGAGGGAGAATTTGACGGCGTTCTGCTAAATCCAATGCCAGGGCGTAAAATGCCATTAATTGGGCGGTAAAGGTTTTGGTGGCGGCAACACCAATTTCTATCCCTGCCAAGGTATTAATAATATGGGGTACCATATGACCCAAGCTACTTTCTGGGCGGTTGGTAATCCCTAATAGTCGTACTTGATACTTAGGCTCTAAACCTTGGCGGCGTTCTTTTTCCATCCCCAAAGCTGCTAGGGTGTCAGCGGTTTCCCCAGATTGGGTAACGCCAATGGTAAGTGTATTTGGTGTTAGGGGTGATGGTGCGTAGCGAAATTCAGAAGCATACTGTACTTGGGTGGGAATCCCCGCTATTTGTTCGAGCAAGTATTTTCCGATTAATGCGGCGTGCCAACTAGTACCACAAGCCACAATTTGAATTTGCTCTAAGTCTGCGTAAACTGACTCTGGTAAACCCAGATTGATTAAGGAATTAGCTTCATCACCTTCAGAAGTAAAGTAAGCATCTAAACAAGCCCTAACTACCCCTGGTTGCTCGTAGATTTCCTTGAGCATGAAGTGCTTGAATCCCTGCTTTTCCACCATTGTCGGACTCAAACTCAACATCCGCACATGCTTACGTTGCCTAACACCAGCGAAGTTGTAAATCTCAACCCCCAAGGGAGTTAATCTTGCCATTTCTCCATTCTCTAAGGGAAGCACGGCACGGGTATGGGAAATAATTGCTGGGGTATCAGAAGCACAGAAAAATTCCCCTTGCCCAAAACCAATTACCAAAGGAGCTTGTTGGCGCACAGCAATCAATTCATCTGGGTAATCAGCACAAATAACCGCGATCGCAAATGCTCCTTGGAGTTCGTTCACAGCTTTACGAACTGCCTCAAAAAAGATATCATCAGAATTACCATCTGCGAGGGCTATCTCTGACTTTAGGAACTGAGCAATGAGGTGGGGTATAACTTCAGTATCCGTTTCCGAAACAAACTCATGTCCTTGAGCCTTTAACTGCTCTCGTAATTCTCGGTAATTTTCCACAATCCCATTTTGCACAACCGCAACCCGCATTGCCATATCCATGTGCGGGTGAGCATTACGTTCCTCTGGTTTACCATGAGTTGCCCAGCGGGTGTGACCAATACCTATAGGTGCAGGATTTTCTGATTGTTCTATTTTCGAGCGTAGGTTGTAGAGTTTACCCTTGGCTCGCACACAATTCAGTTCTTCCTCCCAAATCGTAGCAATTCCAGCAGAGTCATAGCCCCGATACTCCAACTTCTCCAGCCCAGAGAGTAAAATGTCTGTTGCTGTTTGAGTGCCTATATAACCAACAATACCGCACATTTATCACACCACTCCTTTAAAATTAAGAATAATTCTGCCCTCTATCAAGTATAGTTCTTTGCTCAAGAACTCCACTGTATAAATAGGAGTATAGGAATGAGGATTTAGGAGTAATAATGGTTACGTAGGCTGGGCACTACCCTATAATCCTAAGACTTGGGGGAATGCCTACCCTACGATGTGAAAAGTGCTTGCTATCAAAGCAGCGAAAGACTAGCTTGTGGAGAAAATAAAATAAATTTCTCTAGTAAGCAGCTCCCATGCTGCGAGTAGTTTCAGCACCCAAATAAACCCGAATGCTCAGAAAATCAGTAGGACAAGCAGTTTCGCACCGCTTGCAACCCACACAATCGTCTGTGCGAGGGGAAGCTGCAAGCTGTCCAGCTTTACAGCCATCCCAGGGTACCATTTCCAATACATCAGTTGGACAAGCGCGGACGCATTGAGTGCAACCAATGCAGGTATCGTAGATTTTTACGGTATGAGACATTAAAAAGGCTCCTTTCCGAGGTTTTTGCTCTGCGAAGGGATCGTAATCAACGCTTAGTTTACCGCAGTCAATTAGTTATCGTAAGCAAAAGGCTACATAACTTTAAAGAACGTAATATGCTGTCAGAGGAGTGGGGAAGTGATCTTAAACAATTCGTAATTCGTAATTCGTAATTACGTTTTGTAATGGGGATTTAAACCCCAACACAAAACAAACAACCCGTAGGGGATGGGGTTTTTAACCCCTAGGAGTATAGATAACAAATGACCATTGATTCCTTGATGTTAAAATCATGCTGGTTTATCTATGGAATCAATCCAAAATTTCCAACTATACAGGACTGACGCAATTGTCACAATCGGTGATTGGTGCGTGAGGTTACAATGTAGAGACGTTGCACTGCAACGTCTCTACGTTCAAATATTCTCGCAGCATCACGCAACGGCAATGATGCGGGCAGAAAATCTACACCGCATTTTGCCTCCCCTAAAGAAAAAATATGCTGGTTTATCTATGGAATCAATCCAAAATTTCCAACTAAACCCCATCCATCTTGAAATCTGGAGTTTTCATGTAGGTGGGGTTGTTCGCGTTAGCGTTGCGTAGCAATAGAATAAAACCCAACGATAGCAATGGTTCTGTTGGGTTACGCTATCGCTTTTCACAGGATGCCGAAGGCTATACCCAACCTACAACAATTACTACAACCATTACGGTGGTTTTGGTTTATATTCATAATTGTTTGATAAATAACTATTTTGAAGTTTTTGGTAGAGAGAGAAAATCTCTGAGCATATCTGCTGCTGCTTCTATTTTTTTCCCAGACTTTAAGTAGTTGGCATAGTATGTACTAAGGGACAATTTTTCTCCAGATGCAAGAGATAGGGTCAGGCGATAAACCTTGCTTTTGTGGTATGTCCACTCTACTTGCACATCTTGAATATTGAATAGTTGATGTTTGGTCGTTTTGGTAAATATAAATAGCCACCGTTGTTTTTTTGTCATATAACCGCTGCTGCGATCAAATTCACAAATACTGGATTCACTCATGAAAATAATGTATCCTATTTCAATTGCGATCGCTAATATAAAAAGCCATTGAAATAGAGTATACCCCGTTTCTAATTGGAAGGATTGCTGCTTAGGGTTATTGATAAAAGCATTTATCCGAGATTGTGCTATCAATATATCTGCTGGTGCCGTATATTTCGGCTGATAACTTTTATACGCTAAAAGAATGACTTCTCTGTTTTTCGCTAATAATACAACCTGTTGTGTCTTAGTGCGATTATAAGCATCAGATATTGTATTTATGTGGACGGATTTTAAATCTTCAATTTTGACTATTTCAGATGGTAAAAATGGTAATAGCAAAGTTCGCAACTGGCAATTGATTTGTTTTCCTTTTACCCGCTCACAAGTTATATTTTTAGGAATTGGCTGCAAAATTATCGTGAAAAATATTGGTAAAGTTATCAGACTTAATCCAGTCATTATCCAAATGAACCAAGGGAAAAATATTAATGTGAGCTTATTTGTTGTTTGCTTAATAATAGCCATAATTTAAATATTATTAGTTTTTTGGTAAATAGAGAAATTCTCTAATCAGGTTTGCTTCTGCTTCAATCTTGGTTTCAGACCTTGAGAAATTAGCATTGTATGTACTCAAGGGGAATTTTTTCCCAGATGACAGAAATAGAGTGATGCGCTTACCCTGATGTTGGTGGTATGACCACTCTATTTGCACATCTTGAATATCTAGCAGTGGATGTTTGATAGTTTTGATAAATACAAATAGCCATTTTCGTTTTTTTATTATGTAACCGCTACTGCGATCAAATTCACAAATACTAAATTCACCTTGGCTAAAAATAAGAATACATATAGGAACTATAATCAAAAGCACAAATAAATATAGTCCAAATGTGCTACCCATTTGCAAATGTAATGATTGCTGACTGGTGTTATTTACAAAAGCATTAATCTGAGATTCAGCTCTTGATATCTGTGGGTCTAGCTCTGTAGTTTCTATAGTTTTACGTGTAGGTTTTAAAGTGGTATACGATAAAATAATTATCCTTTTTTGTTTAGTTATTAATATGAGTGAGTGCTTTTCATATTTATTGTTAATCTTAGATAATTTAGTATATTTTGAAGATATAAAATCTTCCACTTTAGTATTCACTTTAGTGAATGATAATCTGGGTAATATCCAAGTTGTAAATTGACAATTTATTTTTTCTTTTTCTAAGCGATCGCAAGTTAGCTGTTTAGGGGTTAACGGTAACAATATAGACAAATAACCGGGTGAGGAAATTATGACAAGAAATGTAAGTATTATCCAGAATGACCAAGAGGAAAAACTTAGTGTAAGTTTATTTGCTGTTTGTTTTACAATAGCCATAAGTTGAAGACCATAAATATTGCTTTAGAGATATGTAATCTGATGAATTCCCACAAATTATTTCTACAAAGCAATATATGGTAATTACTTATGAATTTGGTGGTAGTTCTGTACTACATTGATTTGTTTTAAACTGTTGTATAATCTGTGAAGAAAACTGAGAATCAATATTAGCAATACTTTTTGATGCATATAGCTGTAAATTGCTCTTCCCTTTTACAGTTCCAATAAATTCTATTTCCCCTTTCTGAGTAATTAAAGATTTATGGATTCGCAGTTTATTTGCAATTGCTTGTCCTTTAACAATCTTGACAGTGGAGAATCTAGGAGGTAGATGGGGAGGAAAAGTTCCACCTGGGGGAGGAGTGTAGTAATGTCCGTTATCCTGGTATGCAATTAGGCAAATCTGTCTTTTAATAGTTGAAGGGAAAATTGCGATAACTACATCAGGCTGAAACATTTCCCAATCATTTACCCACAAGCCTAAAAAAGGTGCGATTTCCGGATCGACTTTTGACCAAGTTTTTCGGTAAGCTTTGAGGGTAGTAGGTAATTTTGGTGGTTCTGAAATCTTGCCTAAACCCGCAAGTTCCAAAGTAGTTTGTATTTCTTGCTTGATCAAGAATTGGAATTTGCTAATTTCATTTTGTGTCAATAAATTTCGGTTAATATTATTTTCAGTACCTTCGTCCTTACTTTTTACCCTTTTTCTCAACTTTTGCAACCAACCTAATGGTTGCTTTGCTGTGGTTTCTTGGTTAAATACCACTGTTACAGCCACACTCATACAGAATATGAGGATGGAAATAGCTCCTATATAATTTTGCCTGTTATTAAATTTCATTCCTATATCTAGGTTGTGTGATGACTTATAATTCCCCTTTTATCTGTCCACAATTCAAACCTAGAACACCGATTCAGTAATGCTAGGTGACTTCTTAACCCGAACTGACGTTACATAGAAATTTTCCTGATACTTCCTCCAAAAAAATATCACACTACTTTCAACTATGGATGATGGAGAAAATGATTGGCAGGCAAGGATTTCAGGACATAAAAAACATCGAATTCACGTTAATTTTAACTCCTAAACCACATCTACTTTGAAACCCATAGTTTTTGCTTACGAATATTCAATCCGTTGAGGTGGGCACGGCATCACTCAGCTTACAACCTATGGAAGAATATTGTTGATGCCGTGCCCCTACAGGATAATTGTTGATTTTTTGGTATTCCCTTTGAACGGAAAACTCCAGTTCTCAAGATGGATGAGGTTTAACACCATTTCTTTATAAAGATGCGCCAAATTTAGCCTGCTCCCGGCAGGCTTTGTACCCTGCACCGTAGACACGGAGTGGCTTATGTTAAGTAGCCGCTACGCGTCTACGTAGGGCTTGCTGAATAATTGAAAAATATTGATGTATCAATGCTTTGAGGCTATTTGTTCGAGAAATAAGTGCAAGTCAATTAGGAGTTTCAACCGAAAATCCTTGTATCTGTTATTTTTTTTGGTCAAAAGAATAAAAATAAAGAGGCACCGAACTATTGCTTATTGCCTATTGCCTATTGCCTATTCCCTACCCCCACCAAAAGACTTTTTCAGCAAGCCCTACGTATTAGCCCCACTCTAGAAGAGTGGGGGAATATAGCGCAGCCTCATATAGAATTGGTATAACACCGAACTCCTAACCCCGAACTCAGGTTAAATAATAAGAATTTTGTAACTTTCTTTTATCCAAGGAGCAGTATTTTGATTTCCGCGTAAAGCTACTAGTATCCTAAATAATGTCAGCCGTATTACAAATACTTATGGAGTCAGATTCTCTGCCAACGGAATTGATTTTAACCAATTCACGTCAGTCTCTAGGAAGTACAAAGCTTGATTGGACACCCCAACCAGGAAATTACCTTGATTTTCAAGGTAAAACCTATGCTGTCTTAGAACGTCGTCACAAATACCAGTTAAAATCGGGACGTTACCGCTTACACAAAATTGCTCTATACGTACAGTCAGCAAAACGTCCCGATGAGAAAAGTTTAGTTGATGGACGTTGGGTAATTGGTGATGCTAGTTGCAATTATAATGCTCATTCAGAAATTATTCGTTGTGCCATTAATCCTGATGGTCCTTGTGAATCTTGTCGCAATTATCAGACGGTAGAATCTTAGATGATGGATATATCTAAATCCCATTGTTAATTATCCACCAAATTTATTCTTCAACCCAACACTTCCCCTACCTTTAACCGCATACCATTAACAAAGTCCCATCCCGATTGGGGACGCTTTCCAGCCAGTTGTACTTCTCGCAACAACAATAAACCATCCCCAGTTTGGACAATCCCACCTACCCCCTTGGTAATGCTGACTATTTCCCCTACCTTTCCTGATAATGTTGAAATATCCACAATTTTATGTTCTAGCTTTTGCAAATCAGGCGGTAGCTGATGCCAATATGCAGAACCAAGGGGTAGTGTAGCCATAATTTTTAAACTTTGATTACGAAAGCTGGTGACACAGTTGGGATACAGTCCACGTATTTTATTATGAATAGCGATCGCATTTTGCGACCAATTTAAGTGATAATCCTCTTTTTTAATTAAAGATGCATAGGTAGCAGCAGTATTATCCTGGGGAATCCCAGCAATTTCTCCCCGTTCTAACTTTAATAATGTTTCTACTAATAAATCAGCGCCGATAGTTGCTAATCTACCTGCAACATCATGGGCATTATCTAGCAAGCCAATGGGTGTAGTCCCTGTTAGTAGCATGGCACCTGTATCCATGCCTGCATCCATTAACATAGTGGTAATACCCGTCTGTGTCTCCCCATCACAAATACACCATTGAATGGGTGCAGCTCCCCTATACTTGGGTAAAATTGAGCCGTGGACATTAATACAACCCAACTTGGGCATATCGAGAATTTTTTGAGACAGAATTTGTCCATAGGCAATTACCACAAATGCATCTGCATCGACTGCTTGGAGTTGAGTTAGAGTTTCTGTGTCTTTTTTAATTCTTGAGGGCTGCCATACAGGTAAATTATGGTTAATAGCTACCGTTTTTACCGGAGAAGGAACTAGCTGCTTTCCCCGTCCCCTCGGTTTATCTGGTTGGGTGACAACCGCCACAACTTCCAACTCCGGTGTATTCAGTAGTTTTTCTAGGGTGGGTACAGCAAACTGAGGAGTGCCAAAAAATACAATTTTCATATTGAGCTAACTCGCAAAATTATAACAGTCACAATAGCGGAGAAAAATGAAGTAATCCAACTATTTTCCGGTTTTGATTATATTTTTGCCTTGCAAATAGGTGTGAGGGGGTAGGCAAGAATTATTTATGTATGGCACTTTGTAACAAGCATGAAAATAATTCCCTCACTCTGGGCGGGGAAACCCCTCCCCTACTCCTTCAATCCTACCCTGCACCGAAGCCGCTCTCCGAGCATCTACACTCCCTCTTTTCAAGCCAGTCCCCCATGAGAAAATCCCACAACCAAGCATGAAAAACCTCAAGTGCGGCTCCTACATCCAAGTTGTTAACCATTAACCGTCAACCAACAACCAACAACCAACAACTATTTTCAAGTTAGTCCCTCATGATAAAATCCCACAACTCACATCTTGCACCACAAAATTATTGAGAAAATTAGAGCCTGAAACCCTTATTTATCAGTAGGGTGGGCAATGCCCACCTTACTCTTATTGAGAAGGTGCAAGATATGTGACAACCTGCGTATCTGAAAATGCTTTGTGACTAACTCCTCAAGGGCGCACGCAATGCGCCCCTACTCCGCACTTCTTAACCATTTTCAAGACAGTTTTCGCATTAAATTTCCCATAGCTATGGAAAATTATCATTTTTTTGTTGAGAAAGAGTAAAAAAAGTGCAACTTGTCAAGCTATAATATTACAGATGCTGAACCATATCTCAGTATCTGTTAAATTTGCTACTATAAAGCAGTAGCTAAAACTGTTGCCTAGCTTATCATCAAACTTAATAAATACTTATCATCAGTAAATAGTTGTAGCTTGATTTGAAAAGATAGTAGTCTATTTAATAAACTGTGTTAACTAGCCATTGCCATTATTTACATTTCTCTCAATGATGCTACAAACGAGCTATCTATTAAGAACTTATGGCTCAGTCATCTTGATTAAGCAACCTAGTTGTGAGATTTTTTAAAATACCTACACTTCAAACATTCTCCCCATAGGTGGTTTGTTTGAAAAATACAAACAGGGGCATTTATAAATATACTGGGCAAGTTGATTGTTCAGTGTAAACTTTTCTGCCACGGCTAACAACAGTTGAAAATATACCAATTACTGAGTACTGTCTGATAAATTTCAGGTAAGTGGGTTTTATTGGTTACTATGTAAAAGAGGATTTGACTAGATGATAGTTATTCCTCGGAATTTAATGAGATCACATTGTAGGGTCTTTTGCCCTGGCTATTGTTATTTTAAAAATGTCCGAAATTTTACATAACTTTTGTAAAAGTATCCGACATTTAAAAGCCAATAGCTGTAGTTTCTTGTTATACATATAGTCATAGCCTGTTTCTATTTCCTGCATAGGCGCACCTCCTTACACTCACCACCCTCTAGAGAGTCAACCCATGCTTAAATCCCTTTTATCGTCAGGATGGTTCCGGGTGCAATCATTCCTTAACTATTCGGTTATCATGCTACTTGTAGCACCCTTGTTGGTGGCATCAGGCTCTAGTTCTGCTAGGCAATCACGAGTAGAACAAAATATTTCAGGTGAGGGGTTATCTGACTCAGTGTCAGAGGAAATGGCTACTGCTGATACAACTTTTGATCTCGAACAGGTAGCATTAGACTCTGTAGCTGGAGAAAAAATTACTGGAGATAATTATACTTTAGTATCTTCAGAAGCTTTAAGAAAGGGCCATCTGCAAGGAGTTGATGTGGCTGCTCCCATGGCAATAGCTGCCGTGCGTCAAACATCATCAATACAGGCAGATGCCATTGACTCCCTGGTAGGTAAAAAAGATTCATCTTTACAAAATACTTCTCAAGAAAAAGACCCTTTAGCAGCTGTAGAACTTGCACCCGTATTTACAGCACCGTCTAGCCAGCAATCAGATGGAAAATCTGAATTGGTGCAAAAGTTAAGGGCTTACAAAACTGCATCTCCCAAGTCAAAATCAGTAACAGCAATCGCACCATCTACAAAGAAGCCTTTACAAAAGGCTCAAGAGATGAAAGTGGTGACAGAGCCTGATATGGCTCAGTTAGAGAAGCAAGAAGATCCCATTGCTAGTCCCCATGCTGTCCCTTGGAAATGGATTGTATCTACCCAGTCAGCCTTTAGTTCCCAGGGAGCTTCTGGAGTACGTTACTACCGGAGTACACCAGTAATTTCTCCCGATGGTCGGTATTCAGTCTACAGTCGCGTACAACTACAAGTAGAACCGGAAATGCACAATACCCGTGTTACTAGTATGTTGTTTATTGAGGATCGGCAAACTAAAAAATTAAAGGTACTCAAGTCTACTTCCCGGGTTAGCGATCCCCTATTACGGGCACAAGCTACATCAGCGAGTTATGTTCCTCATGGGACAATTGAAATATTCGTGCCCATTAGCTGGTCAAAAAATGGCGATCGCTTTTTGGCGCGCAAGTTCAAAGGTGTGATGAATACGTCTGATGCTACGGATAGTGCATTAGTTTGGGATCGACAAAACAATAGCACCAACACCATAACTCCTAGCCAAACAGAAGACGAACATCACAAAATGTCAATATTACTGGGGTGGAGTAAAGTTCAACCTACACAAGTAATGTTTCGTACTGGTGAATTAGGTGAAGAGGAATGGCCTTTAGTTACAGTTGCTGACAATGGTACAACAGTGGCAGCCACTGATGCAGACCAACCTGTAGTTTTTGGCGATCGCGATGGAGAAATTTGGCAAGGTTCCCAGGTTGCCTATAGATAATTATTTCACACAACCATAGCTATATAGTAGAGACGTAAGTAAAATTTTACGTCTCTATTTTTTTCTATGTCCTGAAATCGAAACACAGCATCAGAGTGATATAGCGCTACGCGCAAGTAATAAGTAATAAGTAATAAGTAATAAGCTTACTAATCAAGGGTTGTAGCTCTCAAAAATGTCCTAACCTAGTCACGTAGTGCTATAATTTTATACACCAAAAGATTGTGGATGCCGAATTATGCAGGTCAAATTAACACAACTATTCTGAATCAATAAGTAGATTTACACTTTGCGTGGCTCCCCTTGGGAGTATCGGCTGATATTCCTCGTTGGAAAATGGACTAAATCCCTCGTGCCATTTTGTAGTTATGTTGCACAATAAACGGAGTTGTAAGGGAGTGGGTACTTGGTTGACTCGCTCAACGTGTACTTTTACCAGTTCTGGATTTTGTCCGAGGATCTGGAAAAAATCATGCACTAGATAACGGGGAGAATAGCCCACGTTGTATTTATCTTCAGTGCGTAGAAGTAATGCATGGCAATCGTAAGGATTTTGAAAGTCGTGAGTCAAATATAAAAGTTCACCTGATTGTAGTTTATTAATCCGTTCGATTGCACATTCAGGAAAGTAACGCAATCCATGAGCAAAAAAGTGGATGTGGTAAAGTCCATTCTCATCTGCTTCTGGAAATGGGAAGACTTCAAAATGATCGGTAACTTTCCTTCCACCACTACGAGAAAGGATAGCTATGGGATCGTCTTCACCTTCAGGAATGTTTAAGCATTCAAGATAATTTTTGTAGTCTGGACGAGAACGTCTCATTACTCGATTGGAAAACAAAGGGAAGAGTTCAGTTGACGTGTATACCTTGTCTAATTCTGGAAAGGAATATAATAACTGAAAGTCATGCTCAGATTGAGCTATTTTTGCACCATAGGTATACACAAACTCATATTTGTTCCCATTAAAAGTTAAGCGTCCAATGGGAAACCAAAAGAGAGTTTTTCTATTTTGCCAAGCTAGGAATAAGGTTTTCATAAGATTTTTATTATGAAGTATTTAGCAACTTTAGCAATCTAGATCGATTAAATTCCAGTATGTTCTGTGCAAATTCGATTGATATTGGTGATATCCAATCTGGTGGAATCCGTTGAAGAAGTTCTGATGTATCATTACTGGATATCTGAGCTAGGTTAGTTAGCCAAATTCTGGCTGCATTGGGATATAGTTTTTGAGCTTCACAAAACGCATCAAAAGTCTTGAGTCTTTCTTTCACTTCAACTTCAGCATAAAGTAGAGACTTACAGTTTTGTGCATATCCTGCGACAGATTTATTTTGCAACTTGGTAGACTTTTTTTCATCCAGTAGTTCTCGACCCAAACAAGAAGCATGGTCATAAGTTGGTGCTAGGTAAATTTCCCCGTTTACACGTATAAATGCCCAATTCTCATGATGTCTATCAGTATTACCAATCCAAGCATCTAAGAGTAAATAACCGACAAATGTCTCTGTTGCAGTTGTAATACCTTCGGGTGGTGTCCAATTCAAAGGTAAGCTAACCTGAGAACTGCTTATGGCATTAAATACATTATTTATGGTGTGTTGAGATAGGTCTTTATTAGAATCGGGATAACCTGACACCTTCTCCTGAAGAATTTCATTACCAGGGGTAAGTCTTGCCTCTGTTATGTTGTGATCTGTAGGTAAAAATGATAGTGAAATAATTCCGCGATCGCTGTTGAATATTGCTAACTTATAATTAGCATGGGGTACTCCCAATAAATGGCACAATTCTGCCGCTATTTTTTCCGCCCAATCTTCACCTGTGTTTTGCCTAGCTTTTTTGTACAAACAACGACCAAATTGGGGATGAGTAAACCAGAATTTTTCCTTGGTTCCCATCTCCTCATCTGCTTCAGGTGCATCTAGGGGAATTTCTATGATGGGAAATGTTATTGTCATATTAATGACCTCTTCACTCTCATCCCATCAAACCCCTTAAATTGCCCTAATTCCAGCTTAAATATGGTAACTTCGCAGCAGTGGCTTTCACTTGCTGGGCATGGGATACCAACTGCCCACAAGCATCCCAAGTACCGGAAACAAACATATTCTTTGCCCCTTCACCCATAGAAACCGGAGCAACAAAGTCCCCACAAGTCACTTCCATTGCTTCCAAGTTCACTGCCATTGCTACTTGGGGATTAGCTGTAACAATTTCTTGCAATTGCTTGACAATACTAGGCTCCGCCGTCAGGCAAGGAATACCCATCGCCACACAGTTACCAAAGAAGATTTCGGCAAAACTTTCACCAATTAATGCTTGAATTCCCCATTTTGCGATCGCTTGGGGTGCGTGTTCCCTGGAAGAACCACAGCCAAAGTTGCGGTTAACCACTAAAATCTTAGCACCTTGATACTGGGGTTGATCAAAGGGGTGCTTACCTTCTAAAGCTTTTCTATCATCAGTAAATGCGTGTTCTCCCAACCCGTCAAAGGTGACACAGCGCAAAAAACGAGCAGGAATAATGCGATCTGTATCAATGTCATTACCCACTAAGGGAATACCACGTCCGGAAACTGTCTTAACTTCACTAACCATGAGGAATTTTGGATTTTAGATTTTGGATTTTGGATTTTAGATTGTGTCGGGTGCGTTGGAGAAACAACACACCAAACATGGGAGCATCCCAAGTATTTAAATTTGTAGTGCGGGCATCTTGCCCGCTTTTGATCTCCAGGGAGCAAGAGATGGGTAGTGCGGGCATCTTGCCCGCTTTTGACCTCCCGGGAGCAAGAGATGGGTAGTACGGGCATCTTGCCCGCTTTTGATCTCCAGGGAGCAAGAGATGTGTAGTGCGGGCATCTTGCCCGCTTTATATCTCCAGGGAGCAAGAGATGTGTAGTGCGGGCATCTTGCCTGCTTTGTATATCCAGGGAGTAAGAGATGGGTATTGCGGGCATCTTGCCCGCTTTTGATCTCCAGGGAGTAAGAGATGTGTAGTGCGGGCATCTTGCCTGCTTTGTATATCCAGGGAGCAAGATGCTCCCACTACTGTATATGTTTTCTATTCCTGACTTTCATGTCTACATTCTTCACTCCTAACTCCAGGGCGCAAGCCGCAGCGCCCCTACTCCTAATTCAACAGCTGACGCACATCAAAAACTTCTCCCTTCACCGCCGCCGCAGCTACCATTGCCGGACTCATTAACAAAGTGCGTCCGGAAGCAGAACCTTGCCTACCCTTGAAGTTACGGTTGGAGGATGAAGCACTAATTTGCTTACCTTGCAGTTTGTCAGGATTCATCGCCAAACACATAGAACATCCCGGTTCGCGCCACTCAAACCCCGCTGCTGCAAAGATTTTATCTAACCCTTCCGCTTCAGCTTCTTGTTTTACCCGTTCGGAACCAGGAACCACAAAGGCTTTAACTCCTTCAGCAACCTGTTGTCCTTTTGCTACCTTAGCTGCTTCCCGTAAGTCACTAATTCTCCCATTGGTGCAACTACCAATAAAGCACACATCTATTTTGGTTCCCTGGATGGGTTTACCGGGGGTAAGATCCATATAAACGTAAGCTTCCTCGGCAATGAAGTGGTCTTCTTCGTGGAGTTCTGTGGGGGTGGGAACTAACTGATCGACTCCCATGCCTTGACCGGGGGTAATGCCCCAGGTAACGGTAGGGGGAATTTCCGCAGCATCAAATACTACCACATCATCATATTCTGCATCAGCATGACTACGGATGGATTCCCACCAAGCAACGGCTTTGTCCCAATCTGCACCTTTGGGGGCGAAATCCTTACCTTGGATGTATTCATAGGTGATGCGATCGGGGTTGACGTAACCGCAGCGCGCACCGCCTTCAATGGACATATTGCAGACAGTCATCCTCTCTTCCATACTCATTTGCTCAAAGGTACTGCCTGCGTATTCATAGGCATAACCTACGCCACCTTTGACACCAAGAGTACGGATAATATGCAGTACTACATCTTTGGCATAAACCCCTGGTTGCAAGGTGCCATTAACTTCAATTTTGCGAACCTTTAACTTAGACAGAGCCAGGGTTTGGGACGCGAGAACATCCCGGACTTGACTAGTCCCAATACCAAAAGCGATCGCCCCAAATGCACCGTGGGTAGAGGTGTGACTATCACCACAAGCAATGGTCATGCCTGGTTGGGTAAGTCCCTGTTCTGGGGCGATGACGTGGACAATACCCTGATTCCCAGAACCAATATTATGGAAAGTAATACCGTTTTCTTGGCAGTTTTGCTCTAGGGCTTGCATCATCTCTTCTGCCAAGGTGTCAGCAAAGGGCCGCGCTTGATTGGTTGTAGGTACGATATGATCTACCGTTGCCACGGTACGCTCTGGTAATAATACCTTCAGACCCCTCTCCCGCAACATGGCGAAGGCTTGGGGACTAGTAACTTCATGAATCAGATGTAGTCCAATGAATAATTGCGTTTGTCCTGAAGGAAGTGTGCCAACGGTGTGTAAATCCCAAACTTTATCAAACAGCGTGCCTTTGCTCATACTTTAATTCGTTTTTCAGCGCTCCGGTCTTTAGATATTAGCAAAAAGTATGACCAGGGGAATGTAGAATTTAGAATGAAGACTTTAGAATTATTACCGCATCGATGTAGGCGTAGCCTTCGGTGTAGGGTATCGGGGGGCTAATGAGATAAGGAAAACATTGTTCTTCTCTACGGATAAATCCACACGGCTTGTATACAGTCTATTTTGTAGCTAGTCCCCCACGGGAAAATCCCACAACCAAGGAGCTGAAAATGCTTTGTGACTAATTCGGGCTTGCTGAAAAAGTCTTTGGGTGAGGGTAGGCAACAGGCAACAGGCAACAGGCAACAGTTTCATCCCTGATTTTTTCTATTCTTTTTACCAAAAAAAATGATCACGACTCGCGCTACCCAGAG
>JASJCJ010000220.1 GCA_030066045.1 Calothrix sp. MO_167.B12 | reverse complement strand
CCTACCGTTCGGACTTCGGCGTGAGCGCTCAGTCGAACGCTGAGCTCACGGCCGAAGCCTGTCAACTGTCAACTCTTAACTCTTAACTCTTAACTCTTAACTCTTAACAGGGCGGAAATCTCACACAAAAAATAGTCTGCTGGTTTTGACTGGCCATATCAATGGAAACTTCTAACATTTGGGCTAGTTTTTTCACCAATGTTAGTCCCAATCCAGTACCGCCATACTTCCAAGGATCGTTATTGGGAATGCGATAAAACTGATTGAAAATCAACTCTTGTTCTTCTGGAGATATTTCCACACCAGTATTAATGATACATAAACAAATTGATGATTGATTTGCCCGGGTTTGCACGGTAATTATTCCCCCTGTGGGAGTGTATTTACAGGCATTATTCAACAATTCCCGAACAATACGCTCTAAAATTATAGGGTCAGTGGAAATTTGTAATTCCCCTGGTGCTAAATTGAGAATTAATTCCTGTTGTTGTTCTTGGGTACGTTTTAAATATAAATGGGTCAAATCGGGAAGCCAAAAATTGAGATCGATTAATTCAGATTGTATGGTTTTGGCTTTAGCATCTAAATAACAAAGGGTCAGCAAATCATCAACTAATTGCTTTTGTCGCTGGCATGATTCACGAAAAATCTGGAGAACTCGTTGAAAAGTAGGAGAATTTTCTGGATTTTGCTGACTAACCAACAGCTTTTCCATGGTTTGGGTAGCCAGCTGAATACTACTCATGGGAGCTTTGAGTTCGTGGGAAATCGTTTTGAGGAAATCATCTTTGAGCCGATTGAGTTTGGCTAGTTCTTCCACTTGTTGATTAGAAGCTTGATAAAGCCGAGCTTGACGAATAGCGATCGCACATTGGGAGGCTACTTGCTGCATCAGCTGAATCTCTAAGGGGGAAAACACTTGTTCTGGTGGTTTAAGTGCCCACAGATTGCCCATAATTCCACTATCGTCAAAAATAGGACAGGCCAAACGGTTTACTTGAATTCCACTGGGATTGAATTGGGGTATTGTTTCTACCAGTTGCAGGGGATTTTTTTGCAAAAGTTGGTGATAAAGTTCGGGAAAATCGGCAATTTGTCTGGTTTCTCCCTGGCACCGGGGTAAAGTCGTTGTATATTCGTAGGCAATGGTTGCTGTCATCTGCTGGGAGTCATACAGCTCGATTTGACAGCTACTCAGGTGAAGAGCTGCTACTAACTCTTCGGTTGCTGTGTGCAAGCTATGACTTTCATCCAGACTATCGCGGATTTTATCGGTAATACGTTGCACTAAGGCTTTAAAATCTAGGGTCTGTTTTAGTTTTCGGTTTTGCGCTGCTAGGGTGCGACGCATTGCTTGCAGGTTGAGATGGGTTTGAATCCTTGCTAAAACCTCTTCTTGTTCAATGGGTTTGGTAATGTAGTCAACTCCCCCTAGTTTGAATCCTTGCACCTTGTTCACAGTTTCGGAAAGGGCGGTCAAAAAAATTACCGGAATTTCCCTAGTAGATGTTTTCGCTTTCAGTCGGCGACAGGTTTCAAAACCATCTACATTGGGCATCAATACATCTAACAAAACTAGGTCTGGAGCTTGGGATTGGGCGATTTGTAATGCACTCTCCCCATCTTCAGCTAATAAAACTTTGTAACCTTCTGTTTCTAGGTAAGAAAACAATACCTGTAGGTTATTGGGGGTATCATCTACGATTAAAATTGTGGCTGATTCAACTGCTGGAGAGTTTGCTGTTATGCCTCTATCTTCTGGTTGAGTGAGGAAATCATTCAGAATTTGAAAGAACTGTTGTGTTTCTGTGCCTATATCTTGCTTCCCATCCCCCGAACTTTCCCCAGGCTGAGTTCCCATCAGTTTAGCTACGGTGACGCAAGGAGTTCGAGGTAACAGTTCTGGATAGGTTAACATAGGCAGCGATCGCCGAACAAAAATAATTCTAATTCTAATTTAAACTTTACATTCTGTAATGTAATTTTAGTATATTAACTATGTTTTCTCAATGTGTTGGCGAATAAACTCTTTGAGCTTTTTCAGTTGGCAAGTTGAACCTAGTTGAGTTATTTGCTGGCTAAAGGAAGTTAGTTGGGGTTCATGTTGTTGCCAATCATTAACTTGGGATAAAGCACCCCGAATATCACCTCGCATGACTAAATCCAACAGTTGAGTTAATTGTTCTGGAGAAGGAGTCACTAGGGATTCCACAGGGGGATTTTCATCTGCTGGTGTTTCTGACAATGGTTGATTGAGTAGGGATAGGGTTGTACCATCTGCCGTTATCCATTCCAGTTGTAAATATTCCTCGATAATTAGGAGTAATTGTTCAAAAACTATGGGTTTAGGGAGAAACTCATTGGCTCCTGCTTGATAGCATTGGGATTCGTCTGCGGGTAAAGTACTAGCAGAAACAATAATAATTGGTAGCTCTTGGAATAATGGTTCTTGTCTCAAACGTCTGGTTACTTCCCAACCGTCCATTTCTGGCATGACTAAATCTAATAATATGGCATCTGGCTGATGTTCGTGAGCCAGAGCAATTGCTGCTGCACCAGAACTAGCTTCGAGGACATGGAAACCCAGGGGATGAAGAAAATTGACTAAAACCTCCCGATTGTCATCTAAGTCGTCTACCAGTATAATTTGCCGTTTCTGCCCTGTGTAACTGGTAATATTCAGATTAAAATCATGGGAATCGCCCATCGCCATGGGGGTTTCTCCCGCCGGAAAATCTAGATCGAACCAAAAGGCGCTGCCTTTACCCAAGGTACTCTGGAGGTGTATTTGAGAACCCATTTGTTCTACCAGGTTTTTACTAATAGTCAAACCCAGTCCTGTTCCTTCTTGGTTAGATGAATGGGGGTTTATTTGAGAAAAGGGTGCAAAAATATCTGTGATTTTGTCTGGGGGAATGCCAATGCCTGTGTCTTCAATGTAAAAACGAATTTTACTTTGGTTGGTAAGGGGGACAGGATTTAGATCGATTTGTTCGGAGGAAAAATCCTTGAGGTAAGCAACTTTAAAGGTAACTTTACCTGTGTCAGTAAATTTGACGGCGTTACTGAGTAAATTGAGTAACAATTGACGCAGACGGGTTTCATCTCCCCTTACCAATGTAGGTAAATCCTCAAAAAATTGATGCTCGAATTCAACGTTTTTCTGGTGACAACGGACGCGAATCATGGAGGCCAAATTATCCAAAAATGAGGGTAGGATAAAATCTCGTAATTCTAAATTGAGTTTGCCGGCTTCAATTTTAGCTATATATAAAATATCGTTAATTAGGGTGAGTAAATGTTGGCCTGATTGCTGGATAACTTCAATTCCCCGCTGTTGCTGAAGCAGATTTGTTGGTTCTCGTTTGAGAATTTGGGCGAATCCTAAAATGGCGTTGAGGGGAGTCCGCAATTCATGGCTGGTATGGGCAATAAAGGCGCTTTTGGCTTGATTGGCAGCTTCGGCGGCTTCTTTGGCTTGTTGCAGGAGTAAGGATTGGTTTTGAATTTGGGTAAACAAGTCAGCCTGGGCGATGGAAATGCCTAACTGGGTGGCAGTTTGGACAATTAAGCGAATTTCTCCTTCTTTCCACTGGCGGGGGCGCTCATTTTGATAAGTTGCTAATAGGCCCCAAAGTTGCTCTCCTTGAAAGATGGGAGCAATACAAAAGGCTTGGGCTTGAATTTGGTGATACATCTGGCGATGGCAATCGGTAAAACCGATTGTTTCGATATCTTCTACCGCCAAGGTTTGGTTTTGGCTATATCTACCTCCTTGGGTTGATTGTAAAAAGCTATCTGTCCAGAATGTTTGCAATTGACTATCCAAGACAGAAGTCCAGCCTTCTACTACGGATTCGGCAACAAATTCCCCACTCCAATCGGGATTAAAGCGATAGAGAGTAGCGCGATCACATTTTAAAGTTAATCTTAATTCTTGGGTAGTGGCTTGGAAGATTTCCCCTAAATCCAGGCTTTGGCGGATTTTTTCCACTACCTTGAGAATTGTTCTTTCCCTTTGGGCGCTTTCTCTTAATTCTGTTTCGGTATGTTTCTGTTCGCTAATATCAGTGGAGATGCCACAAATGGCATAAACTTCACCATTACGATCGATTAAAGGTGCCTTGGTGGCAATATAGGTGCGGAGGTTGCCGTCGATAATAGCTTGTTCTTCAAATTTTAAAACTGATTTAGTAGTCAATACTTGGTGATCGTTCTCTATGGATATATCGGCAATATGGGTGGGGAAAATATCACCATCGCTTTTTCCTAAAACATCTGCTTCAGTTAAATTGAATGAATCTAAATACTGCCTATTTACCAAAAGATAACGCCCTGCCAAATCTTTGAGATAAATTACCGAGGAAGTAGTTTCTAAAATTGCCCTTAATCTCGCTTCGGATTTTTGTAGAGCTTGGGTACGTGACTCTACCCTTTGTTCTAAATCTTGATTGAGTTGTTGTAATTGAAATTGGGATTGTTTGAGTTCTGCATTCACTAAGTGAATTTGTTCTTGAATGGTTTTGAGTTCATCAATATCTATAAATGTAATTACTACCCCATCTAAACGTCCATCTTCTAACAGATAGGGATTAATTCGCATCAAAAAGTATAAATCCTGTTTGATTAATTTGACTTCTTTTTCTATGACTTTTTGATTGGTAATTGCTTCTTGGAGGAGGTCAATTAAATTTTGACAGTTCAGATTATGGGTAATATGTTCTAATGGTCGGTAAATATCTGCTTCGACTAAATTAATGGCAACGGTGGCTGCGGGGGTAAATTTACGAATTTTTAAGTCTTTATCTAAAAATACTACACCAATATCCGTACTCCGCAATAGGTTATCAATATCATTATTTAACTCAGTTAATTCTTCTATTTTCGATTGATACTCGGCGTTAACGGTGTATAGTTCTTCGTTAACTGAATGTAGTTCTTCGTTGGTACTTTGCAACTCTTCATTAGAAGCAGTTAGTTCTTCATTGGTTGCTTGTTGTTCTTCGTTGGTAGTTTCTAACTCTTCGATGACTGCTTGTAGGTTTTCTCGGGTTTGCTGGAGTTCATACTCCAATTGCATAATTCTTTGGGAAGCTTCCGCATCAGCTTCAAACCGTTCTCCTGATGGCTGCTGGGATGTTTCTTCTTTTTGAATCACAATGGTAAAGAAATCATCAGCCAGCTTATTACTTTCGTGATAGGTAACTTCTAATTGAACCTGGAAGTTTCTTGTTTGTTCTTCTAAGTTAATTCCCGTATAAGATACCGTGGAACGTTCTCGTTTGGAGCGATGTAAGGCAGTAATTAAAGGTAACTGTAAACTGGGAATCACCAATTTTGTGATATCAGTTGTAGTTCTCCCCAGGGGCATTTTCACCACTTCTAAAGCATCATTAAATGTATGAAATAGTTTATGCTCCCGGTCTACCAACAAACAAGTCGCCTGATACTTGGCTAAAAAAGCAGTAAATGCTTTATCTAGCATTGGTTCCAGACGATTCTCCTGGGAAGGTTTAGAGAAAGAAAAGGGGGAAAATTGACGGAAATTTTTTTCAACTCCCTTCACGGGCATCGTCAATTTAATATCTCTACGTTTTTGATAGATTTTTCCTTTTTGATAGAGTGGTTGGAATTCAGGTTCGATATGACCGAGGGTTTCGGCTTCTCCTAAAAATAGAATCCCTTTATCAGCCAGGGAAAAGTGGAGGTTTCGTAGTACTTGTTGCTGTAGTTCCGATTGTAAATAGATTAAAACATTACGACAACTAATTAAATTCATGCGGGTAAAACCAGCATCTTTTGTTAAGTCATGGGGGGCAAATAATAGTTTTTCCCGTAATTTGCGAATTACCTGCAAAGAGTTATCTTTACGCACGAAGTAACATTCCAACCGTTCGGGACTAATATCATTAATAATAGTCTGGGGATAAATACCTTGAGTTGCTTTTTCTAAAGCAGTTTTATCAATATCAGTGGCAAAAATTTTAAATCTGACTGGTTTAGCTGACTTAACTACAGCTTCATCTAACAACATGGCTAAAGAATAGGCTTCTTCCCCCGTAGCACAGGCGGTTACCCAACAACGTAACTCCTCATGGGTATCGGCTTTAGCGATTAACCGGGGAATCACTTCCCTTTCCAAATAATCCCAAGCTAGGCGATCGCGGAAAAATTGTGTCACACTAATGAGCAGATCGTGGCGCAAAATTGCCCGCTCTTCGGCTGAGGTTTCTAATAAACAAATAAACTCGTCAATTTCATGGCAACCACTAATGAGATATCTGCGTTGAATGCGCCGGGAGAGGGTGCTGGTTTTATAATGGGAAAAGTCAGTATGTTCGTGGGTGGCTAGGATGGTGGCAATTCTTTGTAAATCAGGGGGCTGGAGGAAAACAGTCGGCTCGTGACTAGCTCTATGGGGGGCTTGGGGCGATTGCACTAACTGGTTAATTACCTGGGCCAGTTCTGGGGGAGACAAAACTCGATCTACTACCCCCGTGGCGATGGCTGTACGGGGCATACCATCGAATTCTGCGGTATCGGGTTCTTGCACCATGGCAAATCCCCCGGCTTCATTAATTGCCCGCAAGCCATTGGTGCCATCACTGCCGGTTCCTGATAAAATTACGCCAATAGACCGTTCGGCGTAGGTTTTAGCTAAAGATTCTAAAAATATATCAATGGGAAAGTTGAGTCCGTGGCGGTTTCTTTCTTCCTGTTCTAGTAAATGCAGTTTGTGATTTTGTAAGACTAAATTTTTCCCCGGGGGAATCAAGTACACAGAATTGGGTTCTAATTCCATTCCTTGTGTTACCCGGTAGATTGCCATGCGGGTACGGCGCTCCAGGAGTTCCTTCATCAAACTCTTGAAATCTGGTGAGAGGTGCTGAATTACCACGAAAGCAGCCCCACTATCCACGGACATATGCTCAAAAAATTCTTCCAGGGCGCGCAGTCCTCCAGCGGATGCTCCAATCCCAACTACGAAGAAATTTTGTTCCCGTTCAGATAATGGGCGATCGATACCCGATTCACGTTCTGACATAAACAAGTTATTTTGTCATACCCAAGCTCCAACAAAAGCTTGGAGTGTGTGACCTAATTTTACCTTCATTTGCAGTCGTTACGGCAATTCTAGAAGAGTAAAACTAGGTTTCTATCACACCCGCCTGGGGTTGAAAACCCCAGTCTAATAGCTAAAGTCGTCTAAAGACGACTAGAAAATAGCCATCAAAACTAATGTGGTGGAGTACTAATAGTTCATTGTATTAATTTTGAGTGGTTGTGGCACAGCCATCCTGGCTGTGCAATGGTCACCGCAGGGATGCCTGACCCACAAGTAATAATTTTGACTATCACCAATTAATGTGGTGGAGTACTAACACATTAATTTTGCTGGGTGAACAAATTCTAAACTTGTCCTCTCTCTCTGACTCTGCGCTCTGTTGCGCCTGGAGTGGTTTTATCTTCTACCCCACAAGTTAAATTGGATACCCATGGGAGACAAAAGGTACTGCTACAACTTCCCCTCCAGCGTCACCGACTTGGACTTGTAACCCCACACCACCGGCTTTAGCACGAACATAACCAAGGCCAAAATGACCATCCACCGTGGGAGTATAACTCGTAAGTTTGCCTACTTTTTCTTCCCCTATAGTAATTAAAGTACCTGGTTCTACTGGAGCTGTGAGGCGAATGCCCCAGAGATATTGTTTCACCCCTTTATAGGTGTTGAGACGAGCAATGGTTTCTTGTCCAATGTAACAACCTTTATCAAAGGAAATTGTTTGCCATAGTCCAACTTCCAGGGGATTATAATCATCCGTTAACTCTAAATCTGGCATCGGTCGCCCTTGTAAAATACGCAACATATCCCAGGCGCGATCGCTCATTTCTACTGCACCGGATTCCATGATTATTCCCCGTACCGTATCTTTATCGGTGATGGGAAACATCAGGGTGTATCCAGGAGTAGCCAAGCCACTACCCACAGCAATTCGTAAACCTTCCACTGTCGGTAAAGAAACGATTTGATGGGTGCCGTATGGTTTACCAATCAGTTCTCCTGCTCCCAGTTTTTCCACCACTGCATCACTACCAGGACCAATCAGGTTAAAGGTGACAGTATATTCAGTAATATCACTTATCTTTACTTTATCCGCAAAAAAGATATACTTATCTAGCCATTCTATTAAGAATTGACGGCGTTGGGGGGATACCAAGAGAATCACCGCATCATCTCGCACATAAGCCGTAACCAAATCGATAGTCCGACCAGTGGATGTGACAAAAACCGTATCACAACCTTGGCCTGGTTGGAGAGAGAGAAAATCATTGGTACTTTGATTATGTAAAAACCGTAGGCGGTCCCCATCGGCAATTTTCACCCTTCCCCAGTGACTGCGATCGTATAATGCTACTCCTGTTTGTGCAGCTTCAATGGCTGCTATGTCTTGGCTGTGGATGGCTGATGACATGGTGATTTATCGATAAAGGCTGCAATAATTATATTTGAATCGGGGGGTTGCATAAATGGGACAAGGAAATGGACTGCTATATCTTCCTAATTGTTAGGCTATTGCTTACCCGATTTCAACTGTTTAATTACATTACCAATTAAAGGCAACTGTTCTAGAACTATCTCGGTCAATTTTACAAAGGATATTTCTGAAAGACGACCATCCTGACGCAGTTGGAGAACGCCAATTGTAATAATAACAATGGTAGTACCTATAATAGTCAGAGCTAAGGAATAAATTGGTAAGGAACCTGCAAAAATACCAACTGTATTAAATACAACTGCAAATACTAATAAATAAAATAGTCCATTGCGATATGCCCAAGGAAGAGTAGGTTTAGAATTCTCTTGCTGTGGAGATGGTTCTGGCATCGTAGGATTCTCCGATTTGGATGATGGATTCAATACCATGTTTTCCACATTTCCTATGTTGACAGGGAGATAAGACGGCAAATCACCATCACTACTTTTGGCTTTTTCGCTTCTATCCGTTACATCATAATCATCAATTAAGGGGGGAACCTCTACTGTATGATATGGAGGCATGTCACATTCTATAGTGTGTTTTTTATTTTTCATGCGTTGTTGCAATCTCTTCAAATTATAAAAATGTGGCTCTTCCAAAGATTTGCAAGTGTCGCAATTACAGGGGATTAACTTCTCGTATTTCAGTCGCTTGTATGAGTCATGAATTTTATCGAGCTCGTAGGTAACAATAACCATCAATTCCTTTTTCAACTGACCTGTAACGCGAATTTTTATTTCCCGTTTGTCGTAATATTCAATCACCTCTGCTTTTGTCTGGTCTTTATTTAAGATAACGCCACTTTTCCAGACGTAACGTTGTTCATCAATGAATTTGTACATCATGGCGATGAAGTAGCTGATAATTTCCTTGGGCATGAATTCGTATTTGTAGCGCAAGATGAGGTTGTTGGATTCATCGAATTTGTAATTTTCGTTATCAGGGTACTTCGGTTGGTTGTTGCTTAACAATTGCGGGGCGATGAAATTTCCATCACTTCCGGGAATTTCGTAGCAAAGGTAGAATTTCTTCATCAGTGCCAAGAGTTCTCCTTGCTTGTCAGCATATTTCTCCTCCTGCCAAATGTTTTTTAGATCATCCCAAGTAAACTCACCCTTGTTTTTAATTACCTGTGGATCATCCAACACCCTGTAAACTGCATCTGTACCCCATTTGGGTTTGAGAATTACTGTATTATTTAACGTGGGATTGTCGTCGAAATGCAAACATACACCCAAATCGTGCAGATAGCGAATCAACTGTAACTTGTCTTTATTTTGGGTAAAGCCATTTTGCTGGCAGATATTTTTATATTCATTCAGGCTGATGTAATCGCGGGTGTCATTTTGCAAGGCTTCTCGGACTCTCACCCAGGTTTTAGGTAATGCTGCACCAATGTGGGGTAGGTTTGTGATGTAATGCTCGATGTTCCGTAATACTTCTGACAAACCCCGGTTAGTGGCAAGGTTAGTTTCTAGGGTTTCCTTAAGGTTGTCAAACAGCTCCCGTAACTGACCTTTATTGATTTCCCTTTGCCGGTCTTGTTTTTCATTTTGAACAATCAGCAATGGACTATTATCGCTTAATAGTTCCACCACATTCAGCCAGTAATAAAAATCCGTGTCTTCCTTGCGGTTATCTGCTACTAAGGCGTAAAGAGAACGCTTGGTGAGGAAGAATTGGTGGGTAGCATGGTAAATCTCCTGTCCCCCAAAGTCCCAGATATTAACTCGAAAATCTTTGCCATTTTCCCATGAAAAATGCCATTGGATTACATCAATTCCCTTAGTCGATTCCTCTTCTTGCAATTGATAATTTTCGTCTCTAATCTTTTTCGCCAGCGTTGTCTTCCCTGCACCTGCTTGACCAACAATTAGTAACTTGGCTTCATACGGGTAATCTGTTCCTTCTGCTTCCAGTTGCCGAAAATAATCCCTAATCCCTTCAATGCCTTTTGCAACAACTTCTGGCGGTGGCTTTTCGATGGGATTTTTGCTTAAATTTAGCGTGTTTAAGTTTTGTAAGTGGGAGATTGATTCGGGAATCGTCTTTAATTGGTTGTAGCTTAAATATAGCGTGTTTAAGTTTTGTAAGTGGGAGATTGCTTCGGGAATCGTCGTTACTTGGTTGTCGCTTAAATCCAGCGTATTTAAGTTTTGTAAGCGGGAGATTGCTTCGGGAATCGTCTTTAATTGGTTACTTCTTAAAATCAGAGTGGTTAAATTTTTCAGACAGACGATAGCTTCTGGTAGCGTCGTTAATTGGTTGTAGCTTAAATCCAGCCTGATTAACGTTGGTAAGCGACCAATCACTCCCGGAAGGCTAGTTAACTGGTTTTGCGTTAAATCCAGCGTGGTTAAATTTGGCAGGTGGGCGATCGCTTCTGGAAAGCTAGTTAATTGGTTGTAGCCTAAATCCAGGGTGGTTAACTTTGTCAGGTTGGCGATCGCTTCCGGGACGCTGGTTAATTGGTTATTTCTTAAATCCAGGGTAGTTAAGTTTTGCAGACGGCTTATGGCTTCTGGGACGCTGGTTAATTGGTTATTCCTTAAATCCAGGGTAGTTAAGTTTTGCAGACGGGTTATGGCTTTTGGGATACTGGTTAATCGGTTATTCGTTAAATTCAGGGTGGTTAAGTTTTGCAGACGGGTTATATCTTTTGGAATGCTAGTTAATTCGTTATCGCTTAAATCTAATACCTTTAACCATTTCAGTTCAAATACCCTTTCAAAAAACCTATAAGGAATCTTGTATAATCCTGTATATCTTAAATTTAATTCTTGAAGTTTTTTTTCTTTAGCTTCTTGGATTTTGTTCCAGACTATTTCCTCTTGACGGTCTAGAGATTTTGCATATTGTTGTGAGATTCCTTGTCTTTGTCGCATTTTTTCAAGGAAATCTTCATGTATATTCTTCAGGAAATCTTCAGGTTTATTCTTCATGCTGGTATTCCCCAGTAAATATTTAAACCTGCTCTAACTGGGAAGCTCTACAATACTACATCAGCAATGATATATTTTACGTATTCTCAACAAAATATATCATTACAGTTTCATCCCTATTTGAATAAAAATGCACTAATCACCACATTAGTATCAAAAACGAATCGTCTTTCATTCGTCATTATTCAAAATAGATTCTAATATTTCCGGCGTTAATCCTTGCTCTTGTGCTTCTTGGCTTGCTTGATCCATCATATTTCTGAAGCGTGCGATCGCTTCTTGTCTGGGAGTGGTAAATTGAGACTGCATAATTGCTACTATTTTGAGTTGCAATTGTTTCTGCACTTCTTCAGTAGCATTACGGTATGCTTCTGCTACTTCCGAGGGAACTTTAAAAGCTGTTTACCTCCATAGCACAATTATCTTATCGAAGGAAGCTAGAATCAGAAATTGATTTTGAATGCAAGCCCCCATGAGAGAATTTCACAGCTAAACATGACAAATGTTTCGTCCTAATGCCTAAATCCTATAGTCCTAACTCCTCAAGGGCGCACGCAATGCGCCCCTACAAACTCTGCGCTGATTAACTATTTTCTAGCTAGCCCCCCACGGTCAAATCCCACAACCAAGCATGAAAATACCTCCCTCGCTCCTTCCCTCCCTCACTCCCTCACTCCTCTGCTTGACCAATCACACATCCACACTAACTGGTAATATGACAATAAAAGTAGAGCCTTCACCAACCCTACTTTCTACTTGAATTTGCCCTTGATGATTTTCTACAATAGCTTGAGCGATCGCTAGTCCTAATCCAGAACCAGTGGTATTCTCTGTAACTTGATTTCTCTGGGTATGGGTACGGGCGGGGTCTAAACGGTAAAAGCGATCGAATAATTTGGGTAAAGCATCCTCAGGAATACCAATACCCGTATCCCTCACCGTGATTTGTAATTGGCTATAACTGTGACGCAATCCAGAAACTCGATTGCTGGATTCTACTTGTGCTAATTCTACAGTTACCCTTCCTCCCTTGGGAGTGTAGTGTAAAGCATTACCAATTAAATTAGTAAATAATCGCACCAATTGATCCCAATTCCCCTTGCAAGTAAACCAATTTTCCCAGAATTCGGGATTAGTAACTGAAGCGGGAGGATCAATTAATTGTAAGGCTAGATGAATCTGCTTTTCTGCGGCAAATAATTGTTGTTCTTCCACCACCTCCATTAACAAAGCATCCATAGGACAAGATGCAAACTCCTTGTTAACACTCCCACTATCTTGCCGTGCTAAAAAAAGTAAATCATTAACCAAAATACCCAAACGCTTGGTTAATCTCTCCACTAACTTTAACTGTTGTCGATAGTGAGAAGAATTAGCTCCTTGTGTCTGTGCTACCTCTAAATCCGTCAAAGCTACCTGTACATTGGTTTGAATTAAAGCAATGGGACTTCTCAATTCATGAGAAGCATCCGCCGTAAATTGTTTTAAGCGTTGATAGGAATCATACACAGGTTCCATAGCTTTCCCGGAAAGAAACCAACCACTCGCCCCCACAGATAACACCATTAACCCCGTGCCCAGTGCTAAATCAAAAATCAACTGACGACTGGGTTTGGTAACTTCAAACCAAGGATGGCTCACCCGCAAATATCCCAAGATTTGCCTTCCCACTTCCACCCGTTGGGTAACTTGGCGCAATAAAAGTTGATTATCTCCCCAGCCTTCCTGTTGTTCCCTATTTATATGAACAGTTTCCCCGGTACGGTTACCATGAATGGGTATGTTTAGAGGTTCTGATAGGGTAGACCATAGCAACTCCCCAGTGGCACTAAACCATTCTAGGTCAATGTGGTCATCTTCTACAGTGTCAGCATTGTTCCGGAAACTTGCTTCCACATTAATCCGCAGCCGATCACTATCTGGATTCAGTGGTTCGATAACTAGCGATCGCTCTACAACTTCCACCACATGATTCAAAGTATCATCAATCCGTTCAATTAAGGTACTGCGGACATATATATACACCCCACTGGCAAATAACAGGAGTAATAAAGCTGTGATAGCAGTGTACCAAAGGGCAAGACGACGACGGGTAGCCTGAAACATATATTGGCAATGGGAAAAGGTTAAATACAAATGTTGTGGAACCTTGCCCTAGTACAAAATATAGCACTAGCTTGAAAATGGTTGATAGTTGTTAGTTGTTAGTTGTTAGTTGACAGTTGATGGTTGGAAGTATTTAATTCTTCCCTCCCTCACTCCTTCACTCCCTCACTCCCTCACTCCCTCACTCCTTCCCTCCTTCCCTCCTTCCCCAATCAATTTATATGTGCTATAGTTGTTTTCAGAAACCGCGAATCCAGATATAAGAGTTTTAACTATTTAAACCTAAACCTGGGTTCCTTTGAAACTAAGACCGCTTAGGCAACAAGGAGGTGATGCCCATGATTGAAAGTAGTAAACGCATGGGTCATCAGGTTGCAGTTAGCCGGCTGTGCGCCGGGGCTGTTCTCTAAGAGTAAGCCTTAGTCTTCTTGTAAGACGAAAGTTAACTCAAGTTACTAGGCACGCTTGGAGATCCTTCCGGCAGTCTGGTTGTAACCTGAAGACCCGCTAGACCGCTCTTACCTAGATCATCTGATCTAAAGTAAGAGCGGATAGTTTTTTATAGGCATAGTATTAGACAAAATCAATAATTTATATCTAAGTAGGTAGGCATAATTAAATGTAAGACAGAACCTCACAGGCGGGGTACTAAGGAGAGGAGTGCCGTTAGGCGGGGTGAGGTTTTATATTTAATTGAAACCAGTTACTTATCGTCAGTATAATCTATTAATATATTCCAATCTACGGATAGATGATAATTAGATGGAAATTAACCTACGCAGTATATTATGTGTTCAGGTTCATTGACTGATATATATCATTCTAGTCATTGACATTGGGAATATCATCTCCAAAACTCTACATTCTTTTTTGATATCTAAGTATAATTTGGATATGAGTTGCAATGGGGAACTTAAGTACCATAGTTTGTTTCAATACTCTTGGGGAGCAAACCTGATGTACCAACCAAGAAATAAGGTATAAGTTGATATGGTTCAATTACTTACCGATATAGAAATACAACAACAAGCAAATGGTTTGCCAGGTTGGACTATAGAGAATGCCAACAAATTGCTTTGTACCTACAAATTTCCGGACTTTATCCAAGCAATGGAATTTGTAAATAAGCTGGTAGAACCTGCGGAGTCAGCAGGACATCATCCAGACATACAAATTTCTTATAATACAGTCACAATTGAGCTGACAACACACGACGCAGGGGGGCTGACTCAGAAGGATTTTGACCTAGCTAAAGTCATTTCTGCGATCGCGTAGCATCTCCTCCTGGTAGTATTGTGCCTTGCGTGGTTCCGTTCGCTTAACGGTTCCAAAGGAAAAAGAATATAGTGCCTTAGCTAGAGTTTTCTGTGCAAGTAACCCCTATAGACAGGCAAGCTAGCTATAGTAATTCTTGAGAAAATTACTTAAATTTCAGCTAACACTACCAGATTTGCTATTGGTATATTTTCCTGTCTTAATGTTGTCTTAATGTGTGCCAGTTAACAAGGTGAACCCCTGTATATTTATTTTTGAGTCCGATTAATTTATTATTTCATAATATTTCATTATGAAAGTAAACAATCTGCATAAGACATTTGCATAAAAAATTAACCTAAATTAATGATGATCCCTTGGTCAAAAACTAACATTATGATTAGGTTAAGCATACCTCACTCACGCAAGTAAAGACTCAGACTCATGTTTTGAGGATTAACTGCAACAAAAAGTATATGAGGTGCGAGGAGAACACTAAATGATGTTGAAAATGTTGTTTAAATCTTTGGTTGTTAGCCCATCTGTATTGGGTGCAACGCTGCTATTTGCTTCATCTGCAATTGCAGTTCCCAATGCCAATGTGAAACAATCAAATACTTCTGTTGCAACTAATACTTCTGTCTCGGTTGAGGAAGTAGCCCAAAAGCCACAACTGTTGGCACAGACACAAAAGAATGAATCAAACATCTTACAAGATGTCAAAAGTTACGGTAACGAGGGACAAAGTAATTCTCAATCCCAAGTAACTTCAGTTTCTCAATTTTCTGACGTACAACCCACAGATTGGGCATTCCAAGCCTTACAGTCCTTGGTAGAGCGTTACGGTTGTATTGCTGGTTATCCCAATGGAACCTATCGTGGGAACCGGGCATTAACCCGTTATGAATTTGCCGCAGGTTTAAACGCTTGTTTGGATCGGGTGAATGAATTAATTGCTACTGCTACAGCAG
>JASJCJ010000219.1 GCA_030066045.1 Calothrix sp. MO_167.B12 | reverse complement strand
CAAATGGCTTCTATAGAAGCTTTGCAAAAATTAGGGGATATGGAGGAACGATTTTGGTTATGGGAATTAAGGAATTATTACTACCATTTCGGGAAGAAATATTAAAAATTGCAGCTAAATATGGTGCGTACAATGTGCGGGTGTTTGGTTCAGTTGCTAGGGGTGAAGCAAGAGCTGATAGTGATGTGGATTTTTTGGTAGAACTTGAACCGGAACGGAATTTGTTAGACCGTATTGCTTTAATGCAAGATTTGGAGGAGTTACTAAATCGTAAAGTTGATGTCGCAAAACCTGATAATTTACATGAATTAATTCGAGAAAGGGTGTTGAGTGAAGCTGTAGCACTATGAGAGATGAAAAGATCCCATTGATAGAGATAACCTCATAATTCCAGAAATTGTTGTAGAAGACTATCCTAATAAAGCATTAGATATTTTGCGCCCAGCTTTTGATGCTATTTGGCAGGCTTGCGGCTGGGATTGTTGTAAAAATTACAATGCAAACGGAAATTGGAGAGGAAATAGAAGGTAGATTTATATCCTTACAACTATTGATAACAAGCTAATTTAAAATACTTCAGCACTATGAAAAACTACCAACAATCTTTTAAAAATAAGTCAAAATAGATACTCGCTCCAGGCGCAGAGAACAAGAGTTTAATATACCTGATTTTCAAGCTCACATTCCAATTCAGCAACGCCCAAAAATTAAAGACTAATAGATTCCTGCGCTTCCCTATGTAAATGATGGGCAATGCGAAACATTTCTAGTCCCGCATGCAAATAACTTTCATCATAGCTGAGAGGAAAATACTCCAATTCATTTAACCCATCATTAATTTGATTCAGACAGTAATATAAATGAGCTGCGGTTCTGGCTAAACTAGGGGGATTGGGTAGGGAACGAAAGGTTAATTGAGCCTGTTTAATATCTTCTCGGCAATTTTGCAGATAATCTTGAAAGTCTTCCAGTAATAAATCGTCAAATGGATCGGCAGACAGTTGGTTAATTTGTTGTTTCAGGGACTTGAGAATCGGATCGAGGAGGCGATTTACAGGGTGATAAATAAGACGCAACCATTCTTCAACTTTTTCATCAGCATCTCTACCAGTGCGTCTTTTCCTCTGGTATTGTTTTTGAACTTCTGCGGCACGCTCTTGCCTAGGAGAATGGTATCCCCGTTGCTGATAACTAATTTGCCGATCATAAGATTTGCGGTTGTGAATATCCCCTAATACTTCATATGCTGCATTGATGCGGATAATCTGCTCTCGATCCACACTCCCCTGGGTACTGTCAGGATGATACTGTTTTACCAAGCGGCGATAAGCTTGTTTAATCTCCGCTTGGCTGGCACTAGGACTGACGTTTAGAGTTTGATAATGGTTAGAATCTGCCATGATCCTAATTTACCCTTAGTTGACCCCTGCTGTAACCTTGGGTTCTAAGTCTTGAAATAAGGGTGTACTTAAATACCTTTCTCCGAAGCTGGGTTGAATCATTACAATTAACTTTCCTTGATTTTCCGGACGTTGGGCAATACGAATTGCTGCACATAATGCCGCACCGCTAGAAATACCGGAAAGTAGTCCTTCTTCCCTAGCTAAACGACGACCATAGGCGATCGCATCTTCATCGGTAACAGTTATTACCTCGTCAATTAATTCTACCTTCAGTACTTGGGGAATAAATCCAGCGCCAATACCTTGAATTTTATGGGGTCCGGGCCTACCTCCTGATAATACCGGACTACTGGCTGGTTCAACTGCGATCGCTTGAAAACTGGGTTTACGAGTCTTCAGTACTTCTGCTACTCCAGTAATTGTACCACCAGTACCGACCCCGGCGACAATCATATCTACTTTCCCATCCGTATCTTCCCAAATTTCTTCGGCGGTGGTATCCTGATGTACTTTGGCATTGGCGGGGTTGCGAAACTGTTGCAACATATAGGTATGTGCCGTTTTATCAACTATTTCCTGGGCACGGCGAATTGCCCCACTCATACCTTCAATGCCAGGGGTAAGTTCCAATTCTGCCCCATAAGCCCGTAACATTGCCCGTCGTTCGGCACTCATGGTTTCTGGCATGGTTAAAATTAATCGATATCCCTTAGCCGCAGCAGCCATTGCTAGGGCGATTCCTGTATTCCCAGAAGTTGGTTCTACTAATATGGTTTTTCCTGGAGTAATTAACCCTTCTGCCTCGGCAGCTGCAATCATATTTACCCCAATTCTGTCTTTGACTGAAGCTGCTGGATTCATACTTTCTAGTTTGACCACAATCTGCGCTACACAGCCTTCAGCTTGGGGTATCCGGTTTAATTGTACCAGGGGTGTACGACCAACAAGTTCTGTGATGTTATGGGCAATTCGCATAGTTAATTCTCAATTCAAAGTTACGGTCAAAATTTGGTGAATATATAAAATACTTACAAATGAGACACAGAAATTTCCCAGATTTATCAGGTGGGAGCAATCTAAAAATCTAAAATCTAAAATCCAAAATTCTTTAGATGTAATACATGATATTCAACTGTTGCCGTGCATCTCTTTTTTCACATAAGTCAGCTAGGGTATAGGTTTCTAAAATAGAGTTAGCAGCTTGACAAGCTTCTTGCCATATCTCCTCTATCACACTACTCTCAACCGTTTGAGGTTGGATTTCTTCCTCACATTTTTTTACCTTATCCAAACCTTCCAAACAAGCCAAAATCTCAAAAACAGTTATTTTCCAAGGCTCTCTAGCCAGAAGATAACCCCCTTTTGAACCTCGCTGACTCTTAACTATACCCCCTCGCCTCAAGGTTGCTAGTAATTGCTCCAGATAGCGATCTGGTATATTTTGTTGCGCGGCGATCTGCCGAATTTGCATAGGTTCTCCGCTTTGATACTTGGTTGCTAGTTCTAACAGAGCCAGTATTGCGTATTCAGATTTACAGGATAGTTCCACAGGCAGCTTTGATGAAAGTTAGACGTTAACTCATGACTTTTCTAGTATACTCCGGTTCTCCACTGGGGTTTGTCTCTTTTGACTTAGGAAAATAAAAAAACCCGCATATTAGCAGGTTTAATATAATACTTGTAATTTTTTTGACAGAAACTAGAAAGTGAAGGTTGTTCTCACAGCACCAATGAAGGCATCATCATTATCAGAATTCTGATTGGGAGAAGTGAGCCAAATAAATCCTGGTGTAATGGAGATGTTGTCATTGATTGGGTATTTGTAAAATGCCTCAATGTGAAAAGGGGTATCGTTGGTAAATCCGGCTGGACGGGGGTCTAGACTACCTGCATAGGGTTCAGCACCGGCAACAATAGCACCCAAGGCACCTTCCGTACCTAAATCGGGGAAAACAAGGGCGACTGCATAATTCCAGATTTCTGCATCACCACCATTATTAAAATCAACATCCGTGAAGCTACCCCAACCGCGAATACTGAATTTAGAACTAACATCAAATTGAGCCTGGACTCCGTAGGAATTACTAGTAATTCTTCTTTCCTGTGTACCGGGCAGCAGACCATTAGCAAAGTTAGTTCCCGTACCGCCAAAGGCAAAGGTTCCATCACCGGGATCGTAACCATTGACATAGGTCAAACCAAATTTTAGACGTTTAGCCGGTTGAAAGACAACTTGCCCCATAGCTGAATAATTGCCATTAAATAAGCCAGCTTTATCCTCAGGATTGGAGCCATTTTTGGCAAGATAACCCCCCTCCAATTTAATCATTTTGCCTAGCTTATAACTAAAACCAATACCAGTGGTGGATCTGGCAATACCCAAGCGGTAAATGGGGTTACGTTCGGCAAATCGGGACAAAGCACCCGTAGCACCACCGCCAGTATTGAGGATAGGGTTCAACACATCAGCATAGAAGTGGTGAGCACCCAAACTTGCCATGGCAGTAATTTTGAGATTCTCTCCCACAGGAAAAGCATAATGCAGGCGATCAATAACAATATTATTGTCAGAGGGTCCATCATAGGCAAAACGACCTTCGTTAGTACCTAATTCGGTTGCAAAGCTGTTACCAATATTACCGGAAGTCAGACGAGTATATAGCCTATCTTTACCAGTAAAACTAGATACTAATTGGAGACGAACTTTATTGTTAAAGACAATTTGAGCATCTGTGTCATCTCCAGATGCACCTGCAAGGGTAAAAGCAACCTCGCCCTTTAGTTTTGTGGTGGTAGAGAATTGATTGGCTTCCAACTCAGCAGTCCGTGCTTCTAAGGAATCCACACGACCCCTCAAGGTGGCTAATTCCGCTGAAAATTCTTCTTGTAACCGTTGTAAGGTAGCTAAATCTTCTTTTGTGACCAAGTCTGCTGTAGCGGTAGCAATTAATTCATTCACCCGATCCAAACAAGCGTTCAAACCTGCGGCAAATTCATAACGGGTTAATGCCCGGTTCCCACGATAGGTTCCATTGGGATAACCAGCAATACAACCATAACGTTCTACCAAGGACTGTAATGCTTGGAATGCCCAATCTGTAGGCTGTACATCAGAAAACTGAGATACCGATGTGACTTGGCCCATTGGCTGTTGCTCTTGGTCATTGTCGGGGTTAATTTGTGCTTGTGATACCCCTGATATTAAAAATAGTGCTGCCAGTATTGATGGACTAAGAAATAAAACTCTTCCTGCACTCCTCACCCAAGGAAAGTATTCTTTCATTTTTCCAGTAAAAGTTGTTTAACCATATTTTAATATCTATTTAACTTTAAAGATAGATAGATTATGCATTTTTTTTATAATTATACTGACATAATTGGGATAATCAAAAAATTGAGATAATCCCAATTTCTCACAAAAATATAGTCCCAATAAATAAAAATATTTCTTCACAATTTAGTACATATTTAAATATCTAGAAAGTCTTATTTAAATCTCCGGGAGTATTACAGTTATACAACATCAATTGAATTTCTGGAGTTACAGGTAAAGCTTGCACTTTAATGTTAGAAAACCACTCTTGAAACGAACGTCTTCCAGTCTGAAGAAAGCTTTGTAATTCTGGAAGTGCATCATGGCGATAAAAACCACACATTGGTTCCCAATTTGAAGAATTATGGGGTACTACAGCTAAAATGTCCTCAGCTACTTGTTCTAAGTCATTTATCCATTGTTGAATAATTTTTGTTTTGAGCAAAGGTAAATCGCAAGCCAGTAGTAGTATCCATTGAGTTGAAATTTGTTTTAAGCCCTGACACAAACCATATAAAGCACCATTTCCCGGTTGAAATTCATTGAGATAATTACAGTCTAAAGGTAATATATGTTTATAGCGATCGCACCAAGGAGTGAGGACATAAACTTCCTGGGTACATTCCTGAGCAACTTGATAAACCCTTTGTAGCATGGGCTTTCCTTGATAGTCTACCAGTGCTTTATCCCTGCCCATGCGAGAGCTTTTACCACCAGCTAAAATTAGGGCAGATATCTTTTTCATAATTTATTTTCATCATATTTGTAGAAAAAATCATCTCAATTAAGCTCGTGAATTTATCGTCTACCGCTATTAAATATCAAGTGATAAACTATTCTGAATCTAACTTTTGTGGGACGGGCATTGGTGCCTGTACAAATATTTCATTTAGGTGTACTTGAGCTGAACTTTTATTCTAAACAATACCAAATTCTTTGAGTGCGGGATAGAAATTTTTATTTTCATGGCTAGGACGACTGAGTTTAATTAAAGCAAAGCGTTGTAATGGGGTAAGATTTTGCCATTGTTTTAATGTAATACTTACCCCAAATTCTGTCGCTTTATTTTTTGTAGCTGCTGGTATTTCTGATATATCCATCCAAGGTGGATTATCATCTACGGTTAGCTCATTTGCAGGTTGTCCAGTTTTACTTATAATTAAATTTTGCAAACATTCTTTATACGCTTGAGCTTGCTGTTTGTTACTACAAGGTGTTTCTACTAAACTTTGCCTTTCTGCCGTTGTTAGTTGATTCCAGTGAGCTAATTTCAACTTCACACCACAAGTATCCAGATTAAGTCTTACCTGCATAGGAATACAGCGCAAGTTATCTACAAATTCTGCTTCAAATTTAAAGAACGTGGACATTAGGAGTTTGTAATTGACTATTAATAACTATCTTTAACTGTTTTAGTGATGTCTTGCAATTACTTCCTTTGGTCAGCCACTTCGCGTCCTTTGCGCCTTTGTGGTTCATTAGTTTATCCTTATATTGTGCAACGCGCCCCTAAATCTCTCTCCTCTGTGTTCTCTGCGCCTGGAGTAGTTTTTTATCAGTAATTTTTTACAGGATAGGAAGAGTCACCACAAATTGCGTATAGCCTTAGTATCACATCGAAACCAAATCAGGTGATAATTTTTCCTGATGAGGAAACTCGGCAATTTTTTCTGGGAGAACCATAATTGGTATTATTTTGACAGCACAGGCTTTAAGCTCTGGTTCGAGAGAAATAGGGCAACTGTAAGGATGGGTGAGATTGTTAGCTTCAGCATCTTTTGCCCAAAGACTACCCCAATGCATTGGGATAAAAACTGTTTTGGGAGTAATTGCTTTGGTTATTTTCACTGGAAATTTTGCTTGTCCCCTGGTAGATTGTATTTCTACCCAATCTCCTGACTTAACTCCCAATTCTTCTGCATCACGGGGATGAATCTCCATAAAAGGATTGGGGTGCATTTTCGCAGTTTTCTCAATTCTTCCAGTGCGAGTTTGGGTGTGCCAATGACCGTATAATCTACCAGTTGTGAGAATAAATGGATACTCTTGATTAGCTGGTTCTGCGAGTCCACGAGAATGGTAAGCAGCGAATTTTGCTCTACCATCTGGGGTAGGGAAACGTAAATCTGTGTAGAGACGTTTGCTAACAGGCTGTTTATTTTTATATTTGAAAATATTTGAGAATAAGCCACCATTTCTATCTTCTTCTATCTCTACAGGTGGCAAACCCCACTGTATAGGATGCTGTGCTAATTTTTCGTGACTAATTTCTGTTACAGAGCATAAGCGATCGCGCGTTAACTGTACAAATTCATCATATACTTGAGCTGAGTTACCATACTCAAATTTATCTGCAAAACCCAAACGACGGCCAACTTCGGCAAATATCTCCCAATCTGGTTTTGCTTCACCGGGAGGTTCTCGAAATTTGGGACAGAGGGTGACTACTCTTTCTGAGTTAGTCATGGTGCCAGTTTTCTCACTCCATTGGGCTGCGGGTAAGAGAATATGGGCATAAGCTGCTGTTTCCGTGGGATAATACGCGTCTTGATAAATAGTGCAGGGAGATTTTAATAAAGCAGCTTTAGTTCTGACCAAATCTGGCATACTAACAGCCGGATTAGTTGCAGCAATCCATAACAAACTAACATCACCAGTTTCTAAACCTGTAATCATACTCCAAGCATCCCTACCTGGAGTTGCAGAAATTTGTCCCGGATTTAAACCCCACAATTCTTCTATTTGTGCCCTGTGTTCGGGATTTTTCACCGAGCGATAGCCGGGAAGAATATGAGCCAGTCCCCCTGCTTCCCTTCCTCCCATAGCATTTGGTTGACCCGTGAGAGAAAAAGGTCCCGCACCTGGTTTACCGATATTACCTGTCATTAAATGCAGGTTGATTAGAGTCCGTACTTTTGCCGTCCCTTCAGAGGATTGATTTATACCCATTGACCACATAGACAAAACCCTTTCTGAGTCTGCCCAGTAACGCGCTGCTTGTTCTAAATGGTCAATACGTATATTGCATTTGCGAGCAACAAATTCAGGAGTGTAGTGACGAATCACTTCCGCGTAAGCTGGGAACCCCTGGGTACATTCATCTATAAATATGGCATCAATAGTTCTCCAGCGCATTAATAAATGAGCAATACCGTTAAATAGGTCTATATCAGTACCAGGATTGATGGCTAGGTGTAAATCTGCTGCCTCCGCTGTCTTAGTTTTACGTGGGTCTACCACTATCATTTTCACATTCCGGTTGCGCTTATGGTGTTTGCATAAGCGATTGAAAACAATAGGATGACATTCAGCGGTATTAGTACCAACTAAAAAAGCACAATCAGTAAAATCTAAATCTTCATAACAACAAGGAGGACCATCAGAGCCAAAACTCTGTGTATAACCTGCAACTGCTGAAGACATACACAACCGAGAATTGGCATCAAAATTATTAGTGCCCAAACAGCCCTTGATTAATTTCTGAGCAATATAATAATCCTCTGTTTGGAATTGACCAGAACCGTACATACAGATAGCATCTGCACCCCGACTTTTAACTGTATCTCGAATCTGGTTAACAATTCTATCAAAAGCCTCATCCCAACTGACCCGTCGAAATTCCTCCGACAGAGAATTTCGCATCATTGGGTACTTTAGACGACTCTTATTAAGAGACTCAGTCACCGTAGCACCTTTGACACAAACCATACCTTGAGAAGAAGGATGACTTTTGTCACCCATTACTTTCCAAATGGGATTTCCTTGGGTATCTCGGTGAGTTGCACGGCCACTTGCAGCAGGTGGAAATACTTGCAAACCACAACCAACACCACAATAAGGACAAAGAGTTTTTATTGATTCAGACATGGTTTTTTCATGGAGGCAAAAAGCTGATTAACCTGAGTTCGGTGTTAGGAGTTAAAATTAACCTGAGTTCGGGTGAAGCCAAAAGCTAAAAAGCTTGTTCTGTAAAGATTTAGCCAGACGATAATTGCTTACAGAAGGGATTAAATTGGCATCATTTACCCTAGATCCCTTTTAAGAAGTCGGGGATCTGTGACCCCAGATCCCTCGTTACAAGGTTTTACCTTGTAATGCACTTTAGGGAGGCTCTGCCTCCAGGCTTAATGAAAGGCGGAGCCTCCTATTATTAACTCCTCTAGGGCGCAAGCATTGCGCCCCTACTTCTAACTATTTTCAAGCTAGCCCTTCACGAGAAAATCTCACAACCAAGCATGAAAATATCTTGAGTGCGGCTCCCACACCTAAGCTGTCAACCGTCAACTAACAACTAACAACTAACAACTATCAACTCTATTAACCATTTGTTTCTCCAGATGCATAAGGATAACTAGGTTCAATAGAATCAAGCTGCGGTTCGGTTTGAGCTTCTTCACCTTCATGATGTTCTGCAAAGGAACCTTTGGGTTCTTTGAGGAAGAACCAACACAAGAAAGCAACTATTAAACCTGCAATCCCCATAATTTGGAAGAAGATGGTGTTTGCTTGAGCAATGGTTGCTGCTGTAGGTTCTCCTTTACCGCTTAACCATTCAGGTAAGAGACTAAAGATAGTTAGATAAGCAACAGCTCCCACATTACCATAAGCACCCACATTACCTGCAACTTGCCCAGTTATCCGTCGCTTAATTAAAGGAACGATGGCAAATGTTGAACCTTCCCCTGCTTGTACAAAGAAGGAACAAGCCATGGTTAACAATATTGCTAATGGTAACCACCAACCACCACCGACACTTCCCATCATTAAATAACCTATACCCATACCAGCAGTTAATACTGCCATGGTCATTTTCCGACTACCCAATCTATCGGAAATTAAACCACCACCAGGACGAGACATTAAATTCATAAACGCATAGCTGGCTGCAATCATCCCTGCTTGGGCTTTACTCAGGGCGAAAGTACCTTCAAAGAATGCTGGAAGCATGGAAACAACTGCTAACTCCGAACCGAAGTTAACTATATATGTCAATTCCAAAATTGCAACTTGAGAAAAACTATATCTGTCTTTAGGAGCATATGTCTTTCTCCCTGTCAATAAGTCTTTATTTGCCATTAAACAGTTGTAGGCTTGGAAAAGATATAAACCAATCAAGCAAGCCCACACTATATACATAGTATTGATGTCGTACAGCTTAACCTTATGCAAACGCCAAGCTAAGACCATCAAAATACCAGACAAAGGCAAGTTCATTAACATCAGGAACCAGAAATCACTCTTGCTGGTAACTTCAATACCTCTAGCACTTTTAGGCTTTTGATAAACCTTACCGGGAGGATGATCCTGGACATTAAAGTAATACAGAATTCCATACAGTGCTGCAATAACTCCAGTTCCTCCAATACCTACGCGCCAGTTCAGTAAAGCTTCTCCTGTCTGAGGATTCACTGCACCAAATGCCAACCAACCAGCGATTACAGGTAAGGTAAATGCTGCTGCGGCTGAACCAAAGTTACCCCAACCACCATAAATTCCTTCAGCTAAACCAATTTCTTTGGGTGGAAACCATTCCGCCACCATCCGAATACCAATTACAAAGCCTGCACCGACAATACCTAGTGCTAAACGAGCAGCTACTAATTGACTGAAGTTTTGGGCGGAAGCGAAGACAAGACAAGGAATCGCAGCATAAATTAATAGCAGGGAATAAGTAATTCTTGGTCCATACTTATCTAACAACATCCCAATAATGACTCGGGCTGGTACTGTCAGAGCAACGTTACAAATTGCCAGAGTTCTGATTTGAGCTACTGTCAAACCGAAGTCTGCTTTCACTTGTGTTGCGAGAGGTGCCAAATTAAACCAAACAACAAAAGATAAAAAGAAAGCAAACCAGGTCATATGCAGGATTTTATACCTGCCATTGAACGATACTAGATCCTTGAGCATATTTATTATTTGTCTAATTGATTAGAGATCGAAAAATGGGAATAGTGGTGAATAGATTAAGGATTTAAGAGCAAATAAAAAACCTCACCCTGTCCTGTCGGACATCCCTCTCCTTATTCAGGAGAGGGAAAGATTTTGGCGTAAATCAACCATCACCCATAACTTATTTCACCTTTGCCCCAAAATCCTTGATCAGAATATTGCGTAACACTGGTAGCAAATCTTCACAGGGAATACCTTTTTGTACGCAAGTACCGAGACGGGCATCTTTCCCGACTTTACCCCCCATGTACAAATCAACACCTTCCACGGTTTTCCCATCCTTACGGACTTTTGTTCCCATTAAACCAATGTCAGCTACCTGGGGTTGACCGCAAGAATTGGGACATCCTGTCCAATGAATTCTCACAGGATGTGACATTTGTAACTCCGCGTCTAGTTCTTTCGCCAGTGCTAATGCCCGGCTCTTGGTTTCGACTAATGCAAAGTTACAAAATTGTGCTCCCGTGCAGGATACCAAAGCCCTTTCTAATGGCTGGGGAGCAATGGCAAACTTTTGCAGGAGGGGTTCAGCAAGGAAAAGCTCTAAATTTTCATCGGGGATATTAGGAACGATCGCATTTTGTTCCACTGTCAGTCTGACCTCACCACTACCATATACCTCTGCCAGACGAGACAAGTCGAACATATCCTCGGCTTGTAGTCTACCTACAGGAATGTACAAACCAACATAATTTAATCCAGCCTGTTTCTGTTTATACACCCCAATGCGATCGCGTTTTTCCCAGTCAATTTCATCTTTTTCTGCGGCTTCTAATAGGGTAGTTCCCAATTCTTCTTCTACTAGCTGACGGAACTTCTCTATACCCAACTCGTCAATCAACCACATCAGTCTTGATTTCTGACGGTTTGCCCTTAAGCCTTTGTCGCGATATACCGTTAAAATCGCTCTAGACAATTTAACTACGTCTTCATTCGGGGTCACCCAAACATTGAGAGGAACCGCAGCTGCACAGCGTTTTGCAGAGAAGAAACCACCCACTAAGACATTAAATCCTAATTGCCCCTCTTTGTATGCCGGAACAAAAGCTATATCGTTGATTTCGGCGTGAACGGAGTTGTCTCGCCCTCCTTCAATGGCAATATTAAACTTTCGAGGCAAATTGGTAAATGCATAATTCCCCTCGCCCTTATTAGTAATCATGTCCTGGACTTGTTGTACCAGTTGGCGAGTATCAATCAGCTCATCCCCATCAATTCCGGCAACTGGAGAGCCAGTAATATTACGCACATTATCCATCCCAGATTGCATGGAAGTCATATTTGCCGAATGCAATTGCTGGAAAATATCTGGTATGTCTTCCAGACGGATTCCCCGTAGTTGGATATTTTGCCGGGTGGTAATATCAGCACTACCATCTGTTCCATAACGCTGCACAATCTCAGCTAATACCCGCAATTGCTGGCTGGTGAGGATACCGTTGGGAGTACGCATCCGCAACATAAATTTACCAGGAGTTACAGGACGATAAAATATACCCAACCATTTGAGACGATGCTCCAAGTCGGTTTTATCTACCGCTTCCCAACCAATTTGAGCAAAATGTTCGAGTTCGTCCTTTACATCTAGTCCGTCCTTCTCGGCCTTGAATTTTTCAAACTTATTTAAGACTTTCGTCTTCTCTGACTCTACAGACGGCATGGTAAATCCCTTTTTAAAAAAACAGGTTACTATATCCGAATCTTAAAAAGTATAAACACTAACTTTTGTTAAAGTATTTACACATAGATTAATAGACTTTATTGAATTTTCAAGAATTCGACATTCAGCAAGGAATAGATACAGGGGATATTGAATTTCGGCATTGTTGTTAGCGTTCACAGAGTGTGCGCGTAGCGCATAGCTTGGCGTTAGCCATACCCAGGTATGAATTTATCTGGCGCAGTCTTACCCACGAAGTGCAGCTTCCGTGCGAGGTCGAATCGTTGTTCAATCCTATCCAAAAATTCACATTTACCAACCCCTGAATTTCAATGGCTTACAATTAGTAGACTTACTGCGTGAACTATCTGATGTTTTAATAGTTACGATACTTATACATATAATAGATAACTGCCCAATCAAATTGTGTATTTTGTTACCATTTTCTGAAAACGCAGATTAATAGGAGTTATTGGCAAGATTAAGAAATGATTAAGAAGCTATGTCTGACTAGTGTTGCGCCACATTAATTCTGAGAGGTAAAACAATTAGACCTCTGTTGGAAATTAAATATGCGGAACGCCAAAACCCTTGTTCCAGACGTAGCATTGCTACGTCTCTACATTCTTTTCCACCAGAAGTCTATTGTAGTGGGAGCGTCTCGCTCCCTGCTGTAAGGAAACGATTATGTTTTAGACTTATACTTACTGCCCCCAACGGGATCGAAAATGCAAGCTACTGTAGAACAATTAGTAACGGCGACGCAACAAGGTAATTGGCGTGTAGTGAATCAATGTTTGCAGCAAGTTAGTTGGGATACTGCTGTGGAATTTGAGCAAGTGTTGCATTCCAGCTTGCAGGTTCTCAGCTGTGGTGACTTTCGAGAACGTTGGGAAGTAGCTAAAATAATACCCAAGCTAGGGGAAGCAGTCATCAAACCTTTGCTATTGATTGTCGAAGATGAAGCAGCGGATGTGGAAGTTCGTTGGTTTGCACTGCGTATTTTAGGAGAGTTCAACGAGCCACAAATTATTTTATCTTTAGTGAATCTAGTGCAGTCAACTGATGAAGAGGATTTATCGATCGCAGCAACAACGGCTTTATCCAATATTGGTAATTCTGCCATTGTAGCTTTAAGTCAATTACTTGAACATGAAAAGTCAAGACTTCTAGCGGTCAAGTCATTATCTCAAATTCGTCGTTCCTCAACTATTGAACCATTAATTAGTGTAGTTAACGATATTAACCCAGAAATTCGGGCGATCGCAATTGAAGCTTTGGGTAGTTTTCATGAAGAAAGACTGATCCCCATTTTGATTCAAGCATTACAAGATACATCAGCAGCAGTACGTAAAGAAGCGGTGATTGCTCTGGGGATGAGAGGAGAATTAAAAGGGAAATTCGATTTAGTCAAACAACTCCAACCATTATTATATGACTTAAATTTAGAAGTATGTCAACAAAGTGCGATCGCCCTAGGAAGAATGAAAGACGAGCAAGGGGTTGAAGTGCTGTTTCAGGTTTTAATTTCTACTACTGCACCTCTTTTATTGAAACAAGAAATTATCAGAGTATTGAGTTGGAGTGGTTCTCAACCAGCTTTAGTATTTTTAGAAAAAATTCTTTATGTTAACAATCTTGAATCATACCAAGAAGAACTATGTCAGGAAATAGTTACAGTCTTAGGAAATCAAAAATTACCCCAACTGAGATTAAAATCTGCACAGATTTTAATTAACTTTCTCAACTCAGAGCAAGCAATCGCATCAATATCTAACATCAAACAGGCAATAGCCACATCCTTAGGGGAATTACGGGAATTATCAGCTCTAGCTAGTTTAGAACAACTTGCTCACGATCCAGAACAAGTAGTAAGATTACATGCGATCGCTGCATTGAAAAAGCTGCATTAACCTGAGTTCGGTGTTTGGTTGTTAGTTGTTAGTTGTTAGTTGTTAGTTGTTAGTTGATGGTTGATGGTTGATGGTTGACAGCTTAGGTGTGGGAGCCGCAGTAGGGGCGCATTGCGTGCTAACTTGAGGAGTTAGTCACAAAGCGAGCGTGAAAACTGCCATAGCGAAAAAACCCGCCAATTGGCGGGTACGATCACAATGAAAGATTGATATCTTTGATGAACTACCAGCCCTTACTTCGTTGAAGGATGGGGAATTACGCAAGAAGGTTAAAAAGTGAAAGTAGTTCTCAAAGTACCGATAATGGCATCATCGTTATCATCACTTTGACCAGGGGCTGTTAACCAAATTAAACCAGGAGTAATGGAAATATTGTCGCTCACACGATACTTGTAGAAACCTTCAATGTGATAGGGTATCTCATTCGCACCCGGTGTTCGACCACGTGAGTATGGTTGAGCACCAGCAAACACACCCAACACATTACCCTTCTTTCCAAAGTCAGGTAAAGCTACCCCCACACCGTAGCTCCAAGCTTCAAAGTCATCATTAGTACCAAAACCTTTAACGTCGTGGTAAGAAAGAAAACCACTGATAGATAGCTGATCGCTTGGTTTAAATGCCGCTGCTACACCATAGGAGTTACTGGAAGATGGATTATCGAGGGTATTTGCCTGGTTAGTTCCCACTACGGCACTAGTCACACCACCCGCGTCAAACAAGTTACTTCCACCACCGTGATAACCATGAACATAGGTGGCAGCTAAGGAGATACGCTCGCCAACATTAACATTCAACTGTCCCAAAGCAGCATAATTACCATTGAATAGCCCCGAACCATTACTAGGACTGCTGGATTCCGATCCCAAGTAACTCAAGGTTAAGGAACTGCCTTTGAGAATACTTCCAGATTGACCAAAGTTAAAGGTCACTGCTGCACCAGCACCACCACCAATTCGATAAATGGGGCTTTCCGAAGCAAAGGCGGATAGGGCACCATTACCGCCATCAAAGTCTTCAAAATAAGGATTGACGGTGTTGACATAATCACTATGAATACCGCCAGTGGCTGCTACGAAAACATTGAGTGTTTCCCCTACAGGGAAATAATAAGCTAACCAATCGATACTGACATTATTATTACCAGTACTGCCAATATTAAATGTTTGGTTACCTTCTGCACTATTAACATTATCTCCCAAATCAAATTGAGTGGCGTTACCAGATGTTAAACGGGTATATAAGGTATCCTTACCCGTAAAACTAGTTTTCAGATTTAAACGCACCCTATTTTGAAACACCGTATTATTGCGATCGCCAGCTGTATCACCAAAAGCATCTGAAATGGCAAAGATCGCTTCTCCCACTAGTTTAGTAGTGGTAGAAAATTGATTGGCTTCCAACTCAGCAGTCCGTGCTTCTAAGGAATCCACACGACCCCTCAAGGTGGCTAATTCTGCCGAGAACTCCTCTTGTAACCGCTGTAAGGTAGCTAAGTCTTCTTTGGTGACCAAGTCTGCTGTAGCAGTAGCAATTAATTCATTCACCCGATCCAAACAAGCGTTTAAACCTGCGGCAAATTCATAACGGGTTAATGCCCGGTTCCCACGATAGGTTCCATTGGGATAACCAGCAATACAACCGTAACGCTCTAC
>JASJCJ010000218.1 GCA_030066045.1 Calothrix sp. MO_167.B12 | reverse complement strand
AACATAAGAACGCATTCTGTACCAATTTTTGAAACGGGGGAATCCCATTCCCTTACGTTTCATGTCAATAAATGCTGTCTCCAGTTTCCTTAATACCTGTTGCAGTACTTGAGCATTAACAGTTGTCAGTTCTGGATAATGTTTTTTAGCTTGGGTTAGAGATTTAGCTTGTCTGTTGTAGTTTGGGTAAGGTGCGTCTGCACCAATGATGTACTCGGAAGCTATTGAACAAGCGTTAACAGGTGACTTTCGAGAATTAGTCCAATCCTTTCGCTCACACAAAGCAAAATTCCAAACCTTGCGACATACATCTAATGTATGTTCGATTAATTTAATTTGCTCTTGTGTGGGATTGGCTTTGTATTCGTAAGTTAAAGTTAACACTGTTTATCACCTCCTATAAAATAATATAATATTTTGTAGTCAATGTTCACCTCAAATGGAAACAAAGGGCTAAAGCCCTTTGAGTCGGGTTTCATCCCCTCGATAAATCCTAGGGGTTCTCACCCTCCCATTATGTTTTGATAGGGAAATTCAACTACAAATTGGAGAATTTAACAAAACATTCAACATTTGGTTCAAGCAATTTCAGATATAAATCGGGCGATCGCTTGCCAAGGTATAATTACATGATCACATCCCCGTCTCACTTCCTGTTGTAGTGGGAGCGTCTCGCTCCCTGGTGTAGTAAGAGCGTCTCGCTCCCTGTTGTAGTGAGAGCGTCTCGCTTCCTGTTGTAGCGGGCAAGATGCCCGCACTACAGCAACTCTTCAAAATTAATGTGGTGGAGTACTAGGACTCCAAAGGAAAATCCCCACAACCTACCCATGAAGATAATTCCCTCACTCTGGGCGGGGAAACCCCGCTCCTACTCCTGAACTCCGAACTCCCTATTTTCAAGAACCTATCCCACTATTCTAAAAATGCTTATTTGCTTAAGTAAAACGTTCCTGAAAAGTTTGATTTTTCGTTTTTATCTTTAACAATACTTGGGCTTTTCAGCAAAAATATTATTAGTGGGATAGGTTCATATCAACGCAACCCTAAATAGTCACCCAAATCCTTATCCCGCAGAATTTGTCCCATTTTCTGATACTCCCGACGTATTGCTCGGATTAAATGAACCATTTCAATGACTCCACCATCATCTGCGGCTAAGAAAGCTGCACTCAGTGCAATATTGCGAATATTTGCACCGGTAATTTCAAAGTTTTGTGCCAGAAACTCAAAATCTAAATCGGGGTTACATGGTGCATTTTTTGGGAAAATTTTCTGCCAAATTAAATAACGATAGTTGGAATCGGGTAACTGAAACTCGATAATAAACCGCAACCTTCTTTCAAAGGCTTCATCCATATTACTACGAGCATTTGTAGTTAATATTGCAATACCTTCGTATTCTTCCATTTTTTGCAATAGATAACCAACTTCAATATTAGCGTAACGGTCTCTAGCATCTTGAACTTCGGAACGTTTGCCAAATATCGCATCTGCTTCATCAAGGAATTTCTAAACTTGGTAGTTCAAGAAAATTAATTAATAAAATTGGTTGATAAAAAAAATGATAGATTAAGTAATAAAAAAATGACCATGATAAGCGATAACTGATAACTGAAATGACAGATGTTTCTTCAAATTGGAAAGATTCCTTAAATACTGGTTTGGTTAATCGACTGAATCGTCCTTTAAATCAACCGGGGATGATAAAAATGGCGATGAGTTCGCGTATCATAAATCGGTGCGATCGCCTTTTAAATCGTTTACCTCTTCTCAGTCAACAAATGCAACGTTGGGGTAATGTTAATACTGCTGTATCTAAGGATGTTCCTATTGTTTATGCACAACCTATTTCAGCAAGTAATCAATCAAGTTTAGAAAGCACAGAGCAAAATGTTCAGCGAACTGTTCCTGTAATTCAACGAAAAGAAAAGCCAATTGATAATGTTACCTCTTCTCTTAGTTTAGAAAATCAAATTAACCAAACTTCTATCTCTCCTTCACAAATTCCGGTTGTTTCATCCCAAGCAATATCCGAACAAATAACGGAAACTGGAGAAATACCATTACAATCGAATATCAAAAATGAGAATAATTCTGTACCTTTAATTCAACGAAAATTAGATAATTCTCAATCTTCGACAATTCAATCAGTTGATAACATCAAGAATTCAGAAAATATTACCCCTGTTCTTGGTTTAGAAAGTCAAAATAATCAAATTAACCAAACTTCTGTATCTTCTTCACAAATTCCGGTTGTTTCATCCCAAGTAATATCCGAACAACTAAGGGAAACTGGAGAAATGCCGTTATTACAAGATTTTATAAGTAGTTCTCAACAACTTCCTATTGTTCAAATCAAACAACAAAATTCTAATTTATCATCATCCCATCTTCCAGTAGCTTCCCATCTTCCAGTCACTAATCCTTTAAATACTTTCACTCAGCAGAGGGTTCGGACGAAGAAATTGTCTTTGAAACCGATAGGGAATTGGTGGTGACAACAGCGCAGTTGCAAGGGGTATTTGTAATAGAACCTAGCAAAGATAAATATAGTAACTGTACTTTAGAAGCAACAGGACAAAAAGATAATGCTTTCCTTGTTTTTGAAGGAAATCAAGCTATTGAACATTCTCTTTATATAAATTGTCCGGAAATCTTTAGTTTACCGGAATTAATTAATTTTAAACTGATTGTTTCAGGAAATAACATCAGTCAATTTTCTAATTCGCAACTTAATTGGTTTTACTGGAATGGTGATACATGGGAAGAAATTGCAACTCCTGTCTTTGATAATAATGATCAATTTACGTTTTCAGATTTACCCATTTCCACAGCTTTAGAAATAAACGGACAACAAGCAAAATGGCTGCGAGCAAGTTTAACTAATATTACTGATGCTGCTATAGCTAATAATTTACCTCTAATTACGAATATCCAAGGCGAAATAGATATTAATAAAACCGGACTAATCCCTGATATCTGTTTATTTAATAATACTCCTTTAGACTTGACCAAGGATTTTTATCCTTTTGGCGAACAGCCAGAATTAAATGATACATTTTATATCGCTTTACATGATAATTATATTAAGTCAGATGTAAATATAACTATTAATTTTGAAGTAACCGTTCAACCAGTAGTAACAGATAATTTACAAATAATTTGGGAAATTAGTAACGGTCAAGAATGGCAACAAATTCAAGAGTCAAATAATATTCAAACAGAATTAAATTTTTCTAATATTCAAACAACATTAAATTTTTCCAACTTAGATACTCTATCTCCGGGTACTGTAAATGGAGAAACTCGTTATTGGCTGAGAGCTAGAATTAATCAAGGTAATTTTGGTAGTCCAAGCAAAACCAGAAAATATGCTATTTATAATGAAGTTGCCATAGTAGATACTAGTCCTAGCGATCAAGGAATAAGCATTATCGGAAATGCTAGCGATTTTCTCAGTGTCGGTGATATTGTGCGGATGGTATGGATAGAAAATAATACAGAACAACGTGAAGAATACACAATTCAAACAATTCAAGACAGTACCTTCACAGTATCATCGACTTTAAATACTAACGCGCAAATAAAGGGAACTAAAATTTTCCGTAGAGATACTATTACAGAAACAATTCCTCCAACTTATGAACCCCCTCTGATAAAATCATTAACATTAAGTTATAATTTTCAACTACAGGAAAAATCTATTTATCTTGCTGATAACAATTTTGAATATTCTGAGCCTAATGGTGACTTTCAACCTTTTACATCCACTTTAGATCAACAACCAACACTTTATCTAGGATTTGATAAATCCTTTGACAATAAAACAGTCACCCTGTACGCCCAAATTGAACCACCATCACCAGGAGATTTCTCCGCTGATATTCCATCGGAAACCGTGAATCCCGAATTAGTTTGGGAATATTCAAGTAATCACGGTTGGGAAATACTAGGAGTACAAGATGAAACCCAAGCATTTTCTCAATCGGGTTTAATTCAATTTATTGCACCCGTAGACTTAAGTCAAATCAAAACCTTTAATCAACAATTATATTGGTTGCGAGTTCGTTGGAAGGAGGGTAATTTCCGGGCTCAACCTCGTCTGCGTCGCATATTAACAAATACTACTTGGGCAGTTCAAGCAATTAGTATTCACGAAGAAATTTTAGGTTCAAGTAACTCCGAAGCAAATCAAGTTTTTATTGCTAATAATAGTCCGATTTTATTAGGACAACAATTAGAAGTTCAAGAACAACAAATCCCTGTTGAATTAGAAGCAGATAGAGTAAAAGTAATTCAAGATGATGTCGGGGAAATAGAAGAAATTTGGGTAGTTTGGCAAGAAATAGCAGATTTTTACGGCTCTAATGCCAACGATCGTCATTATACTTTAGACCGACAAAGCGGAGAAATTAGTTTTGGTGATGGAATAGCAGGGATGATTCCTCCCAGAGGACAGAATAATATTCGATTAAATTTTTACCGTACTGGAGGAGGTAAACAAGGAAACATCTCTTCAGAAACCATTACTCAACTCAAAACTACTATTCCCTATATAGATCGAGTAATTAACCTTGAACCATCAGCAGGAGGTGCACAACAAGAAACCTTGGAAAGAATGAAAAGACGAGTACCAAAACAACTCCGTCATCGCGATCGCGCTGTTACTCTTGAAGATATCGAAGATTTAGCTTATGAAGCTTCTACTAATGTTGCCAGAGCCAAACTTGTCACACCAGATTTACTCACAGCTAACTTTAGTCCCTTAAATGAAAACCTTTGGTTAGATCCCAACAACCCAGATATTTCTTTTGAAGATTTTCTCCACGAAAAAAACTCAATTCCCAAATATAGCGAATTTAAAAAATTGGTGGAGGACATTAACAATCGAGCAGGACAAGTTAAATTAATCATTCTGCCCTATAGTAGCAAAAATCAACCAATCCCCAGTTTAGGTTTAGTAAAACAAGTCGAAACCTATATCCGTTCACGCTGTGAACCTACCCTAGATTTAATAGTCACTCCTCCCCAATGGGAAGAAGTTATCGTTAATGCAACTATAAGTCCTGTATCCCTCGAAGGTGCAGATATGCTGCTAAACACCATCAAACAACGCTTAGAAGCTTTTCTACATCCATTGACTGGGGGTAAAGGGGAAGGATGGCAATTTGGACGCTATCCCCATAAATCCGATTTTTACGCCATAATTCAATCTATTCCTGGAGTTAATTATGTTGATTTTTTAGAAATATCATTTTTAAAAGAGAATATCTCATCCTTAAATGCCGACACTTTAATATATTCCGGCAATCATACTATCAACTTAAAGTAATAGGTAACAGCGGAAATAAAACAATTATTACTAATAAATAATTTCAATCATTTTAATTAAAGAGATTATTTTCTTTCTAAAATCATTTGTTTTGAATCCAAAATCCAAAATCCCCAATCCAAAATCGAATGACTTTACCATTACCAAATCTCGATGACCATACCTATGCTGACTTAGTAGAATCAGCAATTTCTCAAATTTCGCTTGAATATCCTGAATGGACTGATTATAACCCATCAGATACGGGAATAATTCTGATTGAATTATTGGCTTGGTTAAGCGAAATGACTCTTTACCGAGTTAATCAAATCGGAGATGAAAATTATGCCAGCTTTGTCAGTTTACTTAAGGGAGAACAATGGAATTTAACTAAAATTACTGATGGAGAAAGTTTACAATCAGAAATTAATAACACTTTATTAGAATTACGTAAACGTCATCGTGCTGTTACCACATTAGACTACGAACAAATAATTATTGAAGACTGGAATACATGGCCAGACTCGGATTTAAAAATTGCGCGAGTTAAGTGTTTACCACAACGTAATTTATCTGAATATGATGTTGGAAAAGTTGCTAAAGGTAATATTAGTTTAATCGTTGTTCCAGAACAGAATATTCAGCAAACCAATAATAATTATCAAAATTTACTTAATTTTCTCAACGAACGAAAACTTTTAACTACTCGTTTGCATATTGTAGAACCTTTATATGTATCCGTAGCCATCACAGCCGATATAGTAGTTGAAAATGTCAAAAAAGCAAAAGACATTAAAGAAAACAAAAACGCCGAGAAGGAAATTGAATGGTTTTTTCATCCTTTGCATTCTGAAAAATATTGGGATGGTAAAGGATGGCCATTTGGGAGAGGTGTTTATCTCTCAGAATTATATAAAATATTGGATAATTTAGAAGGTGTAGATTATGTTGAAAACGTACAAATTAATGATTCAGAATCAGATATTGATTTAGCAGATAACCAATTAGTTAGCCTAGATATAAAAAATAGTACAATTACAATATTGGTAGATTTTGAGAATGAACGAAGACCAATCGAAATTAGTTAGCAGTTATCAATAATATTTACCCACAGTTCTCCAAGAAGGAGATTTTATTGGTAAATTTTTGCTCGCATTTGAAAAAATACTTAGCGGACAAAATAAAACTTATAGTAAAGGTGAAATAATTACAAAAGAGACTCAAAATCCACCAGGATTAGAAGAAATTATTGATAATATTCATATTTATTTTAATCCCCAGCAAACACCAGAAGAGTTTTTACCTTGGTTAGCAAATTGGGTAGCTTTAAGCTTAAAAAATGATTGGCACGTAGACTTTAAAAAAGAATTTATTCAACAAATAGTCCAACTCTACCCTTCCCGAGGGACAAAAGCCGGATTAAAAAAAATTTTAGGTATTTATTTAAAAAATTCAGGATTTAGAGAAACAGTTGAGATATTCGACCAATTTAAAAATTTTCCCAATTATTTTCAAGTACAATTAACATTAAATTACCCTAACCCTGAAGAATATTGGGAAGAAGCTAAAATTGCCAAAGCAATTATTGATATCGAAAAGCCAGCACAGACATTTTATTCTCTAAAAATTCTTGTGCCTACAATGCAGTTACCTTTAGATAAAAATGACCCGGAACAACGATTGATTATTTGTAAAAAGAATCAAGACGGAAGTTATTCTGGAAACACAATTTTAGGTACAACAACTCAAACATTTAGCGTAAACAACTAAAAGGGAGTCATTAATGTCAACAGAAAAGACGGATTTCACTAACTTTGTAACCGAACATCCTAACTATTTTCCCGGTCAATATCTATTAGAAGAAGACTTTGAACTTCAACACAAATATTTGAGCGATCGCCAACGTTATCGCAATCAGAGTCTCCATGTGTCAGGTATTATTGAAGGACTGGAAGTTGAGGTTAGTACAGATAAAAAACAAGTTGAAATTAAACCTGGCTCGGCTATAGATAATAAAGGTAATTTAATTGTTTAAAAAAAGGAACAAACTTTTACCGATTTTAATGGTATTGCTAATGGTGAACTTTATATCAAATATGAGGAAGAAAAACAAAATCAACAGCAAAGTAGTGATAACACCGAGACTCGTATAGTTGAAAAAGCAGTGATTGAATTTGCTGCAAAAACTCCTGATGGTAGTGTAAAATTAGCCAATTTACAAATTTCTGCAAATTCTGTTAGTTTCGATACTAATAACGATAGGCAATATTCAGGTATATCATTACCAAACTCTAATAGTAAAACTTTGACTCTTCGTTCTGGGGGAAATAGGAATCCAAACTTAGCAGTTTTAACGGGTAGTTTAAAGATTGATGGAACCTTAACTGTGAAAGATAGTTTAACCATTGAAGGAGGCCAAATAAATATCGATGGTAATCAACAAATTGTTTTTACAAATGGTGGCACAACAGACCAACTCAAATTACAACTTTGGGAAGGATACGGACTTGGAATAAATGATAATACCTTATTCTATACAGCCTACGGCAATCATTCTTGGCGAGATAATCAAAATAATGAAAGAATGTTGTTAACTACAACATCAGGTGGTGGGTTAACAGTCAAAGGGACAGGTACTTCTTCTTTTGCAAGTGACCTTTTAGTTAATGGTAAGAACGTTTACCTTCCAGGACATATTTATTTAAGGGAATACGACAGTAATATTGCTTACCTCCAGGCTAGGGATGACGATAAAAAACAAGATATTAGCTTACAATTAAGAACTCAAAAAAAAGATGGCGACTCTAGAGCTGTTATTGAAGCAATGATGATTACCCCTGATGGAAATGTTGGTATTGGAATTAATGATCCAGGTAATTTCAAATTAAACGTACAAGGTAGTCAGTATCTCAAAGGTAGTTTAAATATTGATGCAACCTTAACAGTCACAGGGACAGGTACTTCTTCTTTTGCGGGTAATTTAAAAGTCGAAGGTAACACGCAATTATCCCAAGAAGCATGGCAAACTGCAACCTTCGGGAGGGGTTGGGACAATTTTGGTGATGGTTATAATGAAGCTGGATATTTTAAAGATAGTTTGGGGATAGTTCACCTGAAAGGTTTGGTGAAGAATGGGATCAATACGACGTGGCCTATTTTTATCCTCCCTAAAGGTTATCAACCCTCAGCTAGAGAAATGCATACTATTAAAACATCCGAGAACGACGTGGGTCGGGTTGATATTGTGACTGATGGACGGATTCTATTAATAGAAGCCCCTGACGCTAGTTGGGTTTCTTTGGACGGTATTACTTTTAGAGCAGCAGGATAATTATCAAGCTACTATTATTCATTTCTAAAAATCCTTGATTATCATTTACCAATGGCTGACTTCATTCTCATAACCGGGGACAAAGCCATGTTTAACTCCAACTTCGGACAAGCAATTATCACCGTTTGTCTGGGAGATTTAATTGGTACCGGAAAAGATAAAATTAACCAGAAACTAGTCTGCGTTGACGGTGACGAGAAAAAAGTGACCGTTCCCGTTTGTCCTTACACAACTCCCCAACATAGTATTCCAGGAACGGGAATGCTTTTTATTGAATCTTTAGCAGCAAACCAAAAAGCCCAAAAAACTAAATCTGGTGGAAAACCTGTACTGCTCAAAGGAGGACAATTCCAGGCTAAATTTACAGTCATGCTTCCCGCTCAACAACCTTCAACACCAAATCCGATTCCCGACTCTACACGCCAATACTTCGGTACTGGTACATTTATTTCTATGAATCAAATAGTTAAAGGTACATGAAAGAACAATTAGAGAAACGTCTTGCAGAATTCAAAGCTGAATTTGCATCGGGACAAAAAGCAATGACAGAATTAGAAACCAAACAAGCTAATTTGCGGGATACATTATTGCGAATTAGCGGAGCAATTCAAATTCTGGAAGAAGAAATTAGTAAAACGGATGCAGAACAAGATGGATGATACAGTTTACCAGTTCAGAAGAATCACACATCTGCCTATCTTAGCGCGTTGTGTTCCTCATCTCCCCCAAAATTTGCTTCTTCCGCACTTTTAGTGAAGTGCTTAAGGCAGAGGGCAGAAGGCAGAAGGCAGAAGAAATAAGGGAGAAGGAAGAATCACAAATCTAAAGGTAAACCATCCTGAAACGCCAGCAATTTACCCTCTGGGATAATTGTCCAAACTTCATTATCAGTTAGAGGCGTAGTGGCAATTATAGCCACGCGATCGCTCGATGTGGTTAACTCATTAAAATCTACAGTCACATCTTGATCGATCAAGTGAGCCGCAGCAAATGGTGCTTGACGGACAATATAACAAAGCTTGGTGGAACAATGGGCAAAAAAGTGTTCTCCATCAGAAATCAAGTAATTAAAAACACCTTGTTCAGAAATTTTATCTGTAATTTCTCCGAGGGTAGTGTAGAGTTCTTTCAGGTTCGGTTGTTGATGAGGAAAGCGTTTGCGTAAGGTTTCTAAGATTAGACAAAAAGCTTGTTCGCTATCCGTATTACCCACCGGCTGATAAAATTCCATTTCTGGCAGGTGGAAGCCTGGTAAATCCCCATTGTGGGCAAACACCCAATATCTACCCCAAATTTCTCGCCGGAAAGGGTGACAATTTTCTAGGGTAATTTCCCCTTGGGTGGCTTTACGAATATGGGCAATTACATGGGTAGAGTGGATGGGATAGGATCGCACGAGCTCGGCTACAGGAGAGTTAATGGAAGGTTTGGCATCGACAAACATCCTACAACCCTTACCTTCAAAGAAAGCAATACCCCAACCATCTTTATGATCGTCAGTTTTACCGCCCCGTGCCGCAAAGCCCTCAAAAGAGAAGCAAATATCCGTTGGCACATTACAATTCATTCCTAGCAGTTGACACATGGGTATTGATGCTGAAACAGATGGAAGAGTCCCGGTTACATCGAGCTTACTGGATAACTCATCAATCAAACTGACATGATTGTTTCAATGTGAGGATTTTTTTTGATGAAAAAACACCCGCACTGCTGAAATAATCAAAATTATACCCAAAAGTACTTTTAAAATTTGTGGGGATACTAGGGTCTGTTTTCAAACCCAAAATTGGCATAAATTGTAGGTTGGGGAGCCACTCTTGTGCGCGGGTTCCCCGCGTTGAGAGAAGTGGCGTTTGAGGAACGTAGACCCGAAGGGGCTTCTCGTAAGCGAAGCTTTCTCGAAGAGTAGAGTAACCCAACATTCTTCGTTCATTTGTTGGGTTTGGTTTCGTTCTACCCAACCTACACCATAGTTTGAAAACACGCCCTAGCCCTACCATCAACCCACCCAATAAAGCTCCAATGGCACCTCCTAAACCCATCAACCCACCTAATAATCTGATGGGAATGAGTAGAGTCAGGCATTATGGCGATGATTTTGCCAGCTATATTGGGACATTTTGAATAGAAAGATGGGCAGTAGATTCAAAAAGAATAAGGGGTAGCATAAATACTACCCCCTTAGTTCCTGCTATTCAAAATCCGAAAATTACGAGCCTGTTGTTCCAACCTACTAGCCAAGCGATCGCAAACCTGGTTACATAATTCAAAAATCATTTCATCCTCTACTCGGTAGTAAGCAGAAGTGCCCTCACTACGTCGGCTGAGGATGCCCGCTTGCCACATAATTTTTAAATGCTTCGAGACATTAGCCTGAGAGGTTTGTGTTGCCTCTACCAACTCTTGTACGCATTTTTCTTCATCTCGCAGTAAATGCAACAGCCTTAAGCGCATGGGTTCGCTCAACAGGCTAAAGTATTCTGCTACTTGTTGCACCACTTCTGTTGGTACAGGCAACGCTTGTTTCATCAGGATCTATCCGCAAGAACTGACATTTTGAAAATTACTGGGTGTATATATACATTAATACCTAATCGGGGTTTATTCGCATCAAAGGTTGACCAAATTCAACAGGTTCACCATTTTCGACCAAAATTTCCATCACTTGTCCGGAAACTTCAGCTTCAATTTCGTTCATCAGCTTCATGGCTTCTATGATACATACTGTTTGGTCGCTACGCACCCGATCCCCCACTTCTACGAATGGTGCTTCCCCTGGTGCGGGAGCGCGATAAAAGGTTCCTACCATTGGGGATGGCACTTCAACTAATCCTTGATTGGCAGCACTAGCTGATGACTGGCCAGCACCATTACCAGTCTTATCTGTATCCAAACCATTACCCGTATCTGGGGAAGCTATGGAAGCTCCTGGAGATGTAGCAGGAGCAACTGATGCCACACCAGAACTCACCATACCAGTTAACGCCATCGGGGATGCTGACAGTTCTTGCGGAGTAAAACTTACAGCTTTACGAACTGTAATTTCAAAGTCATCACTTTTAAGGGTTACTTCTGCAATATCAGTATTTGCAATAGTTGCCAGGAGTTGGCGAATTTCATTAAAGTCCAATGACACAGTTTTTATGACCTCATGAAATGTATCTATTAAATAAACTTATCTACCAATGTAGAATGAAAAATGGGGCAGAAAAATTAACCCCTGTGTACCAGTCGAGAGTAAGTATTGATCTTTTGGAATCAAAACCTAAATCTAGGCAAGATTCACTGGCAAGAAATCTAACATTGATAGCACATCAAAGCTAGAAAGAAAATATAATACTTGGCTCTTTTAGGTCTTTCTACTCAGTTGTCTGGGCAGTCTGCGCTAAGGGAGAGGCTGTACCTTAGCATTAGGGAATACCAAGAAATAAATTATCCCATATTGTGGGTAGGTATTCCTGGGAGCTTCCTCATATAGGCAAGGAGACCTGTACCCCTATGGAATTTGGGAACCTTTTCTTATTTGTTAGTCCCCTAAGGGGTAGCTTCCCTGAAAGTATTTGCTCGCAGTTACTTTAAGTCGGCACTAGACGCGTATCCCTTACGCGACGCTACCCTGCGGGAAGCTTCCTCCAGGCTCTAATGCGACTCAGCGGCAGACCACAGGGTAGATGCCTAACACACTGCCTCCTTTATCCCAAGGCTCTCATAGAATATCCGGAGGATTCACCCCTATCTCCCAAGCCTTCCGGGCACGGCAAAGCCGAAGGTAAACTCTGCGCCTTACTTCTGCCTTCTGGCACTAGTCCTTATTCCCTACCGAGGTAAGTATCGTTACGGGTGTCAATTTTAATTCGTTCTCCTTTGGAGATAAACAAAGGAACCATGACAGTAGCTCCCGTTTCCACTTCAGCAGGTTTATTACCACCCGTAGCAGTGTCACCTTTAACACCAGGATCTGTTTCTGTAACTTCTAAAACTACGGAATTAGGTAATTCTACTTCTAGCACCTGTTCATTCCAGCGAACAACGTTAACTTCCATCCCTTCTTTGAGATATTTGACGCGATCGCCGATCTGTGATTCACTTAGGCTACTTTCTTCATAGCTTTCCATATCCATAAAGACGAAATTATCTCCTTCTTTATAGGTATGTTGCATGACACTTTTTTCCAGAGTCGCTTGTGGAACCGTTTCTCCAGCCCGGAACGTTCTTTCCACCACGCTCCCCGTCTGGACGTTCTTTAACTTGGTCCGCACAAAGGCGGCTCCTTTTCCTGGTTTGACGTGGAGAAATTCAACTACACGCCACACAGACCCATCGATTACAATTGAGACACCGGGTCGAAAGTCATTGCTGGAAATCATGAAGCTTTAAATTTTTGGAAGACAATCGGCATTTATTGTACCCTTCAAAAGCAATAATTTAGTCATTAAGTTATTAGTTATTTTAGTTTGTTAGGTAAGGGTTAGTTGTTAGTTGTTAGTTGTTAGTTGTTAGTTGATGGTTAGTAGTCTTTAATTTATCACTCCTCCCCATCTCCCCATCTCCCTACCTCCCCATCTCCCCATCTCCCCATCTCCCCATCTCCCCATCTCCCCATCTCCCCATCTCCCCATCTCCCTATCTCCCCATCTCCCCATCTCCCTATCTCCCCATCTCCCTATCTCCCCATCTCCCCATCTCCCTATCTCCCCATCTCCCCATCTCCCCACATTTCCCTCTCTGCTTAGAAACTGAAGGTGGTTCTAATCACGCCCATGACGATATCATCATTGTTACTGTTATGATCTGGTGCTGTGAGCCAAATCACCCCAGGAGTAATAGCAATATTGTCAGTCACTTGATACTGGTAGAAAGCTTCCAGGTGTAAAGAAGTATCGCTATCCTCGTCAATCTCATTAATACTCGAACTCGTAACTTTTGGTTCCATACCAACAATTAAGCCAGCCAAGTTACCTTTTTTACCCAAATCGGGGAATCCTAGGGTAACAGCCCAGTTCCAAATGTCCACATTTCCGCGATCGATTAGACCACCTCTTGTGGACAGGCTAGTGGCATTGGTATAACCAACCCAACCCCCAATCACGAAATTATCGCTAAATTTAAAAGATGCTTCTAATCCATAGGAATTACTAGAAATAGGAACCGAAACAGTATCTGCACCATTAGTTATATTTTGTACAACTCCCCCCAAAAATGTCCGAGGATTTGCCCGGTTACTACCTGTGGTTAATTCCTGGTTGTAAGCATTGATATAAGTCAAACCAATGGTGAAGCGATCGCTCGGTTTAAAGGTAAGCTGGGCTAAGGCACCATAACCGCCGTTAAACAAGCCATTCCCATCAGAGGGATCATTCGCTGAATTTGCTAAATACCCCAAGCTCAACTCCAAGTTATTGCCGAACTGCTGAGTTATCCCCAAACCAGCCCCATCCATCTGATAATAAATGGGATTTCTGGTACCAAAGTTAGATAAAGCACCAGAGCCACCATCTCCATCAAAAATATTCACCGTGTCCGCAAAATCATCTGCTGCACCAGCATTTGCGATCGCAATTACCTGGGTGTTTTTACCTAAAGGAAATTGATAATACAAAGCATCCAGAGCAATATTAGTGTCACCATCCTCTCCAGCAAATGAGAAACTACCTTCTGGAGTACCAATGTCGGGAGCAACAATATTATTCGCCTCTAACCTAGTAAACAGAGTATCTTTCCCTGTAAAACTGGTGACAAATTCTATCCGAGTACGAGCGGCAAAAGTCGTATTATCACTATTGTTAGTATCCCCTGATAATACATCGGTAACAGCTGCAACCACCTCTCCTTGCAGTTTACTAGTGGTGGAAAACTGATTTGCTTCCAATTCAGCAGTCCGGGCTTCTAAGGAATCTACACGCCCCCTTAAGGTTGCTAGTTCTGCCGAAAATTCCTCTTGCAACCTTTGTAATGTAGCCAAGTCTTCCTTGGTGACCAAATCTGATGTCGCAGTAGCGATTAATTCATTCACCCTCTCCAAACAAGCATTCAAACCCGCAGCGAACTCATACCGCGTCATTGCCCGATTACCCCGATAAGTACCATTGGGATACCCTGCAATGCAACCATATCTTTCTACCAAGGACTGCAAAGCCTGGAATGCCCAGTCTGTAGGTTGTACGTCTGATAGCTGGGACACAGAAGTTACTTGGGCTATTTTCTGCCCTTGGCTCTTGTTTGTCGTTTGACTCTCACTAGTATCTGTAGAAATTGGTACTTCTTTGGCAGATGCACCCGCAATTCCTACTGATAAAGCCATACCCAGTACTGTCGGACTAATAAGCACGGAACCCCATGAATGTTTCATTATCTCTCTCACACTACTTTCCTGTCTTAATCTTAAAAATTTATTAGTAAGTATTCTCAACTGTTTTTTTAAATTTAGCAAGTAGTTGAAATAAATTAATAGGCATATTATGACATTGCAGTCAAAAATGGCTGCAAGACAACAATTTTTCTTAAGAAATATTTTAGATTATGTGAATATTTTAATGATAATAAATACTAATAAGTTAAAAAGTAATGAGAATGAGAATGAGACTTATTCTTATAGAATACTATATACTGAAAATCCATTTCATTGTCAGTATTAATTTCTGATGTTCAGAATACAGTGGAGCAAACTTATCGAATCAACAAGCCTGGAAAAGATATAAATAGGTTGCTGTATATATTATTTAACGTTCTCTTACTCGCATTAACTAGTTGTAGTTCATCTCAGGAGCGGACTGAAAACACTCTAGATTCAGCACGTCCTCTGGACTCTTTAGAGTCGGGAGATGAAAATCCCAACTATTATTTTCAGGCAATGCAAACTAATTTAAAAAATTTAGTATCAGCCTTTGACTTCTCCCCGTGCTAAAAGCAACGGGGATTCTAAGAGGTTACAGAGCGACGAGGTTTTAACCCGTCGCTCTGTAACCTCTTAGCTGTCACCCAGAGCTTAATCCGAGTGGGACGAGTCAAAACGCCCCTAGACAGTTGGTTAAGGCTTAACCCTAACGTTCTGCTTACTTTGCGGATGATATTTGCACACCCATTTGCGTCTG
>JASJCJ010000217.1 GCA_030066045.1 Calothrix sp. MO_167.B12 | reverse complement strand
CTGTGGGTAGGTAAAATTCTGGCAGTACAAAGGCGTTGAACATTTTTTGTATTGTTCAAGTCTGCGGAGGGGCATCTCGTAGACTTTAAGCAAAGCTCAGTTAATGTCCGACGGGATACCGGGAGTCGCTGAGAAGCCCACACTCCCGCAAGCGGTGAGTGTGGGAGTATGTCACGTATTCCCACAATTGTAGACGCTATACGTCTACACTTCCCACACTCCCCACACTCCCCACACTTCCCACACTCCCCATATCCCCACACTTCCCACACTTCCCACACTCCCCACACTCCCCTATCTCAATACTTCCTTTCCTTGGGTTCAAACATGGTAATTGTCACTGGACGATATTGGATATCAATGCCGGATGGGGAATAATATGCCATTGTATGCTGGAGAAAATTGGCATCGTCTCTTTGGGGATAATCTTCACGGCAATGTGCCCCTCGGCTTTCTCGACGATTAACCGCAGATGCCATAATCATTTGCCCTACTACCATCACACTTTGTAATTCCAAGGCTTCAATGATTTCTGTATTCCAACATTTACCTGTGTCGTCTAAGTAAATTTGCGAATATTTTTTCTGTATTTCCTGTAACTTTTCAAATCCAGATTGCAATACATCCTCAGTACGAAAAACTCCACAATATTCGGTCATGCAATCTTGGAAGGCTTGACGAACTTCGTTAATTCGGTAAGTTCCCTTTTGTTCTAACAAGTTTTGAATGGTTTGCTGTGCCTGTTGAATATAATTTTGCTCGTCTATGGTGGGTAACTTGCGATTTTGGACGTACTCAGCGATCGCAGCACCTGTTCTACGTCCATAAACTACACATTCTAACAGAGAATTACTACCTAGACGATTGGCTCCGTGGACGGAAACACAAGCACTTTCCCCGGCAGCAAAAAATCCTGTAACTAAACCATCTTTACCACTCCGCACTTGACCATCAGTATTCACGGGAATGCCACCCATACAATAATGGATGGTAGGACGTACTGGCATTGGTTGTCGCACTGCATCCACACCCACTAAACGGTGTGCTTCTTCCCAACAAAAAGGGACCCGGCTCATAATCTTCTCTTCACCCATGTGGCGCAAATCCAGATAGACAAAAGGTCCCCCAGCAGTACCATCCGAATTTATGCCCCTACCTGCGCGAATTTCCGTAGTGATTGCCCGGGAGGTAATATCACGGGGAGCAAGTTCCATCCGGCTAGGAGCATAATTTGCCATAAAGCGATCGCCTTCGCTATTAATTAAATAGGCTCCCTCTCCCCGTACCGCTTCGGAAATCAATACTCCCACGGGATATAAACCAGTAGGGTGAAACTGTACAAACTCCATATCCTGCAACGGCAAACCAGCCATTGCTGTCATCGCTAAACCATCCCCCGTACAAGCAAAATCATTGGAAGTAGTGTTATATACCCGTCCATACCCACCAGTGGCAAACATAACCGCCTTCGCCCGTATCACCTTTATTTGCCCATCCTCAATGTGGTACATAACCAAACCCTTGGCCTCTCCCTCCTCTATAATCAGGCGCATCACGTACCACTCGTCATAAATCTGCACCCCATATCGCCGCAAATTGCTGACTAGTTCATGCAAAATCGCATGACCAGTTTTATCCGCAGCGTAGCAAGTACGGTTATGGGTATGCCCACCAAAAGCTCGTTGAGCAATACGCCCATCATCTAAACGGGAGAATAACACCCCCATGTGTTCCAAATCAATTACCACATCGGCTGCTTCTTGAGTGAGAATGGCTACAGCATCTTGATCCGCCAAATAGTCTGAACCTTTGACTGTATCAAAAGCGTGTGCTTCCCAGCTATCAGCATCATCCACATTTTTCAAACTTGCAGCCATACCACCTTGGGCTGCTACGGAGTGGGAACGAATGGGATGGGTTTTAGCTACTACAGCCACTTGTAAATTAGGATCGATTCGGGCAATTTCCAACGCTGCTCGACAACCCGCCAATCCACCACCAACAATAATTACATCAAAATCAAGCATAATTATCCCCCAATTGCCAATCAAATACTGTTTTATATTAAAAAGGTAATGATTCCCATCTGCAAATAAAAATTCCCTGCCATGAGACAGGGATATTATTAAAATCATAAATTTGAGATGTGAGATAACACCATTAATTGTCAGTTAGTTATTTATGTAGATTTATAAATCTATTCATCACCATTGAATACCACTAATTTCACTCTTGATTCAACCTAACTAGTTGCTTCTAAAGGAGTATTATGGGGAATAGAACTAGGCCTAGTTTCCTTTTTAGTTGAAGCTTCTAAAGGAAGTAATTCAATGTGATTTAACAAAGTAGTCACAAAGGCAAATAGCAAGAAAGGTAGGGATAACAATACAATCAAGCCTACTGTCACCAAAGCATAAACAGGTTTAGTTGCTCCCATTAATGCTAAAGCAGCAGCTAAACTGAGAGTAATTGTAACTAACCAGACTATTATTTGACCGTAGATATCTCCAAAAGTCAAGGTACAGACAAACCGATACTTCTGCATATTAATCATCTTATTTGCCTCTCTTATTCTTAATTTCTACATTAGAAGCAATGTTGGGTTATTAGACGATTTCTAAATATTTTTGAAAGGTTCGTAATATCCCTTTACAATTGGCAAGAATCGGACGAAAGTAAAAGGCTCTTTCTTAATAATTAACAGTTCTGTTGAAGGTGGCAAGCTGTATGCTCTTTTTGTGATTGCTAATTTGAAAATAGGCAACAGGCAACAGGCAACAGGCAACAGGCAACAGGTAACAGGTATTTTCATACTTGGTTGTGTACAAACGTTCATGAGAGACTAGCTTGAAAATGGTTGTTAGTTGCTAGTTGATGGTTGACAGCTTAGGTGTGGGAGCCGCAGTCGAGGTATTTTCATACTTGGTTGTGTACAAACGTTCATGGGGAACTAGCTTAAAAATAGGGAGTTCGGAGTTCGGAGTGAAGAGTGAAGAAGTAGGGGCGGGGTTTCCCCGCCCAGAGTGAGGGATTATTTTCATGCTTGGTTGTGGGATTTTCCCATGTAGACGCGCGAAGCGTGGCTTCTCGCAGAGTGGGGCTAGTTTGGAAATAGAGAGTTCGGAGTGTAGACGCGCGAAGCGTGGCTTCTCGCAGAGTGGGGCTAGTTTGGAAATGGTTAAGAAGCGCGGAGTTTGTAGGGGCGCATTGCGTGCGCCCTTGAGGAGCTAGGAACAAAGCATTTTCAGATCCTTGGTTGTGGGATTTTCCTGTGGGGGGCTAACTTAACTAGAAAATAAGGCAGGTTAGGACTTACACATTGACAGAAAAATCTAAATATAAGGTATTCTTATCATTTTCATAGACTCTTCCTAATCTGGGAGTGAAAGTCTAGGGAATGTACGTTTCACACATTCAATGAACGCGAACTTGCACCCTACCCAGCCGTTAGTAATGCAGCAGATAGGGATTTAGCCTTCTTCGTCTCCCACGGTGACACCATCTATGCTGATGACGATTCCTCCGCAGTTCTCAACCCCGATGGTACTCCCAAACAACAGGTAGAAACCATAGACGAATATCGCGCCAAACACAGCGAAGTTTACAGCAGCAGTTTTGGTAAGAATATCTTTGCAGACTTAAGAGCATCCACCTCTATTTTAGCCACCATCGATGACCACGAAGTGATCAACGACTTTTCCGGAGGTGCGAATGCTGACACAGATAACCGTTTTCCAGAAAATAGCGGCTTAATTAACGACACCCAACTGTATGAAAACGGCTTACAAGCCTTCCAAGAGTATAACCCTCTAGGTCACGATTTCTACGGTGATGTCGGCGACGAACGCTTTAACAACGAACGTAAACTATATCATCAAAAATATTGATACTTTTCAGAATATATAATTAACTATTCAGTAATTGGAAATTTATCCATCTATCTATAGGTATAAAAAACTTAATATATTGTTTGCAAAAATTATTAAAATTTGGTGTAGTTGTTTTCATAGGTAGCTAAAAAGATAAGAAAGTAGAGATTTTTATATCCTCTGAATTCCGTTATCAGTATAAAATTCCTGTATAAATTCTACCTATATCAAACCACTATAGTTGCTATAAAAGTATTTATACTCAAAATGCAGTAGCCAGTAACATATTTTTGATACATTGAATATGATTACATAAACAACAGGTAAGTACATCTTGTATCAATTTTTATCTAAAAAACGTCTATTTTTTTACCAAAGCAACATAAAAAAGTATTGGATTTTACGATTTCTTGAGTGAAACAAAATCTGATTGATTGTTATACTGTTACTTGATGGGATTTATATCCTAATTGTCTGACATTAAAATATTAGTTCCCAAAAACACTTTCCAGCTAGTCTCACTCAGCACTAGATGCTCTAATGTATTCTAGTGCAAATGAGTACCTGGGTTCTATAGACCTGAGCATCGTTAGTTGCATTAACTGCTATCAGCAGGGTGTATACCAGTTAGCCTTGGTAAAACGACGCAATAGAGTGAATGTCATTATTAACGCTTTCTATCTTCACAATTTATTAATCATTTATTAATAGAATGAAGATAGGAGTGAAATGTTGGTTGTGTAGTATTTCGATTTAGAAAAAGCTTTAGGAGATGGGTGATGGTTAATACTGCTGTTAAATATGACATAGAAGTCATCAGAGATGAAGCGCGTCAACTAGTAAGAAAAGGACTGGTTAACCCCAATCAACCAATTTATGCTCTTTGTCAATACATCCCTGGTCGTGAATGGGTATGTGTGGAGGTAGAATTAGAAAGAAACGAATTTTTGCTGAGAGACCACATTATCGATTTGTTAGGTAGTGAGGAATGGTCAGAAGATTAGCATTCAATTTAGTCACTGCGAATATGTTATGATCCCTGGGAATAAAATTGAGATCATTAACATTCCTAGTAGATTAATTTGAATTAACCGAAATTGACCTCTAAATTCAAAATTTAAGCCTGAAACAAAAAAACCTCGAAGATATTCGGGGTTTTTTATCTATCAATTTTAATCATCTTATATATTCAGCTTTGTAAACTCATATTGCTTATGAGGGTGCATGAAGAAGTTCGGATAAGTCTTCAACTCCAATCCATTCTTTTGGAGAAGACTGGTGTACGAAAGGTAAAACAACCTGTTTTTCTGGAGATACCTCCTGTTGACTAGAAACTTGTTCTGAAAACAAATTAGTTAATGTAATTGACCTATTTTCACTGAATACAGGCATTTCTTGCCAACAATGACGACAAAACCAATAAGTCATAGAACCGCGTACATGTTGTAAAAGGGTGTGGGAGCAGCAAGGACAGTCAGCCATGATTTTTAAAACCTCATTCTAAATTATCGATCCTGAACTTGTTGAATTATTGATGACTCAAGATAACTTCTATAAAACTATTTGTTAGGTGTATTGCCCTGATAATTTTTTAGTGCTGATTTGTTTCCAGGATAGGCGGTAATTGTGAGAATGTCGTGAGGGGACCCTGACATTTGCAATTATTTGTCACAATTCTCTATTCTTTTTAGTTAAAAAGTCTTAATAGTCTGAAGAAATACAGGGAATAGAGAATAATAGTCATGTGTTTCTTTCATTCGTAGCCAGGGGTTTTGGTACTTTTGACTTCCCTCTAGTGGGGCACTCTGAAGAAATGAGGCAGTCCCAATGAAAAAAATTTTCACCATCAAGCATGAAAGAAAGTTCTTTTTCCTACACCCCACACCCATCTCCTCACAAGATCCTCAAATTATCTTCGTATAACCATAAGTGGAGGAAAGGCAGAGGGATAAAGGAATGTAGGAGTGGATAATTTATTGACCTTGGTGTTGCTTATGTATATCTATTAAATAAAGGATATAAAAAATATGCTGAAAACAGCGATAAATCGACAAACCCCTGGCAGAGTTTTGAGTGAAGATGCTCTGGTATTGCCTTTTACTCAAGTAGGAATTGCGGATATCCCTCTAGTTGGTGGCAAAAATGCTTCTTTGGGGGAAATGATTCAGCAACTCACACCTAAAGGGGTAAAAGTCCCAGATGGATTCGCCACTACAGCTTATGCTTATCGTTACTTTATCCAAACAGCAGGATTAGAAACCAAGTTAAGGGAGATTTTTGCCAATCTGGATGTGGAAGATGTGAATAATTTACGTCAATGCGGCAAACAAGCTCGATATTTAATGCTACAAACCCCCTTTCCAGAAGAATTGCAACAAGCGATCGCGACGGCCTATGATCAGTTATGTCAAGAATATGGTGCGAATACTGATGTAGCTGTACGCTCCAGTGCCACAGCAGAAGACTTACCAGATGCCAGCTTTGCCGGACAACAAGAAACCTACCTCAATGTCCACGGATTATCAGCAGTACTAGATGCCTGCCACAAGTGCTTTGCATCAATTTTTACAGACAGAGCCATTTCCTATCGACAAATCAAAGGCTTTGACCATTTCAATATTGCCCTCTCGGTAGGGGTACAAAAAATGGTACGTTCTGATTTGGCTACCTCTGGAGTGACGTTCTCCATTGATACCGAAACTGGTTTTAAAGATGCAGCATTAATCACCGCCGCCTATGGCTTGGGCGAAAATGTGGTTCAGGGATCGGTAAACCCAGATGAATACTTAGTATTTAAACCGACTTTAGAGCAAGGATATCGCCCCATTTTAGCTAAACGGTTGGGTACTAAGGAAATTAAAATGGTTTATGACCAAGGTGGTTGTAAACTGACTAAAAATGTTCCAGTAACCAACAAAGAACGCCAGCAATTTGCCCTGAGTGATGATGAAATCCTGCAATTAGGTAAATGGGCAAGTTTAATTGAACAACATTACTCCCAAGTTCGTGGTGTTCATACACCTATGGATATTGAATGGGCAAAAGATGGGATCACCAATGAATTATTTATTGTCCAAGCCCGTCCAGAAACAGTACAGTCACAAAAGCAACAGAATGTCCTCCGTACCTATCGTTTGCAAGAAAAAGGTGAGGTACTCATCGAAGGACGTAGTGTGGGTGAGATGATTGGACAAGGAAAAGCCAGAACCATTCTGGATGTCCAGCAAATTAACCTGTTCCAGCCAGGGGAAGTATTAGTAACAAATCGTACAGACCCAGACTGGGAACCAATCATGAAAAAAGCCAGTGCGATTGTGACTAACCAGGGGGGAAGAACCTGTCATGCAGCAATCATCGCTCGGGAAATGGGTATTCCTGCCATAGTTGGTTGTGGCAATGCTACCACCGTTATTAGCAGTGGGGAAGAGGTGACAATTTCCTGTGCAGAGGGGGAAACAGGAAAGGTTTATCAGGGTTTATTATCCTATGAAGTGGAGGATATCCCCTTAGACGAATTACCCCACACCCGCACCAAAATCATGATGAATGTGGGTAATCCAGAAACAGCATTTGGTTATGCGGCGATTCCCAATGATGGAGTGGGATTGGCTCGGATGGAATTTATTATTGCCAACCATATTAAAGTACACCCCTTAGCATTAGTTCATTTTGACAAGTTAGAAGATGAATTTGTCCAACATCAAATCCAAGAATTAACCGCTAAATACCCAGATAAAAAGGAATTTTTCATTGATAAACTGGCACAGGGTATGGGAACCATTGCCGCAGCATTTTACCCCAACCCTGTAATAGTTCGTCTCAGTGATTTCAAGAGTAATGAATATGCCAACCTGCTTGGTGGGCAACAATTTGAGCCGAAAGAAGAAAACCCCATGATTGGTTGGCGTGGTGCTTCTCGCTACTACGACCCCCGTTATCAATCAGGTTTCGCTTTAGAATGTCAAGCCATGAAGCGGGTAAGGGATGAAATGGGTTTAACCAACGTGATTTTAATGGTGCCATTTTGTCGTACCCCCGAAGAAGGCAAGCGGGTTTTAGGGGAAATGGCAAAAAATGGCTTGGTCAAGGGTGAAAACGGCTTGCAAGTGTATGTCATGTGTGAGTTACCCAGTAATGTGCAACTTGCAGACGAGTTTAGCCAAGTATTTGATGGCTTTTCCATTGGTTCCAACGATTTAACCCAGTTGACATTGGGATTAGATCGGGATTCTGAATTAGTCGCCCATTTGTTTGACGAACGTAACAACGCCGTCAAGAGAATGATCGGAAAAGCGATCGCAACTGTAAAATTACATGGACGTAAAATCGGTATTTGCGGTCAAGCGCCAAGTGATTACCCCGAATTTGCCCGTTTCTTAGTTGACCTAGGCATCGACTCCATCAGCCTCAACCCAGATTCTGTCCTCAAGACACTATTGGAAGTGGCAGCAGCGGAGAAGAGGAGTGAAGGAGTGAGGGAGTGAGGGAGTGAAGGAGTGAAGGAGTGAAAGAGTGGTGGTGTAGGGGCGCATTGCGTGCGCCCAGGAGTGGTAGGGGCACGGCATCCACAATCCATTGGTTATATAGAGTAATAATCACCCACGCCGTGCCCAAATTCTTTAAACAAGAAGGTGTAGGGGCGCATTGCGTGCGCCCAGGAGTGAGTAGGGGCACGGCATCCACAATCCATTGGTTATATAGAGTAATAATCACCCACGCCGTGCCCAAATTCTTTAAACAAGAAAGTGTAGGGGCGCATTGCGTGCGCCCAGGAGTAGTAGGGGCACGGCATCCACAATCCATTGGTATATAGAGTAATAATCACCCACGCCGTGCCCAAATTCTTCAAATAGGAGCAATCCAAAATTGTAAGATTATGTTTAAAAAGATCCTCATTGCCATAGACAATTCTGATATTTCCCAATTAGTGCTGGAAGAGGCTCAATCCCTGGCAAAAAATATGGGTGCAAGTGTGATGTTGCTGTACGTTCAAACTTCCTTTGACGAACGGCATCTCAATCCAGTATTTCTCGAACCAGATACCCTTTATCCCAGTTTGCATACAGAAGCCGTGCAAACTTATGTGAAACAATGGGAAGAACTCAAACAAGAGAAAATAAAATGGTTGCGATCGCTATCTCAAAAATTCAGTAATCAAGGCATTCACACTGAGTTTACCTTGAATTTTGGCGATCCCAGTCGCATGATTTGTGAACTCGCTAAAAGTTGGAATGCTGACTTGATTATGTTAGGTCGTCGGGGTCACACTGGATTGAGCGAAATGTTCTTGGGTAGTGTAAGTAATTATGTATTACATCATGCCCCCTGTTCCGTACTCACCATCCAACCCCCAGCAATTAGCACTAATCCCGAATTAACCCAGCAAGAAGAATTAGAGGCTGTGTAACCAACCTTTAATGGTGTAATGCGATCGCTCTATAGTTTAATTTTTATTTCTATCTGATGAACAGAAAAAATTTCCAATCGTCAATCTAAAATCCAAAATTGATTGACTTCTCCGAATTTAGTTAACGGAGGTCATCATGAACACAATCATTCATCAACTCGCCATCGGTGCTACCGTATGTGTAATTAGTCTCTTCTGGAGTAATCCAGTACTTGCTAAACCAGGAGGTTGCCGTGGTTATGGACCTTTTTACGGAGGAAACTACCAACAAAGGGTGTATGAAAAACAATCCGTAGAAGACATTACTGGTCAAGTAATTAGTGTTCATAATATTACTTCACCTCGAAACACTTCTGGCGGCGTACATCTAATAGTGAAAACAGCAAAAGAAGACATTGATGTCCATCTTGGACCCGCTTGGTACATCAATAACCAAAACATCAAAATAAATCTGCAAGATAAGATTAGAGTCCGGGGTTGGAGAATTTCCATTGCCGGAAAACCAGCCATTATTGCAGCTGAAGTGGCAAAAGGCGATCAGGTTATTACCTTGCGGAATCCAGATGGTTCCCCACTGTGGAGTGGTAGAGAAAGATGGTACTAAGTAACTGGGTCAGATTAAATATAAAACCTCACCCTTAATCCCTCTCCTTATTAAGGAGAGGGAAGCTAGAAGCAAATTGAATCAAGTTTCGTCAAATAAAAGGAAGAAAAACATGGAAAGAAAGGCAACCGACCTATTATTACCACTCATGGAAATTCCTGCCGGATACCTCAACATCATGGGCTACATTGATGAATCAGAGGTAAATGGCCCTGGTTGTCGCGCCGTTGTTTGGGTACAAGGTTGTCTGCGGGAATGTCCTGGTTGTTTTAATCCCGATTCTTGGTCATTTGAAATTAACCAATTAATTGCTGTGGAAGCTTTGGCAGAAAAAATTATCAGTAATCCCCGCAATACTGGTGTAACATTTTCTGGAGGAGAACCATTTTGGCAAGCACCAGCCTTGGCTGACTTGGCACGTAAGCTCAAAGCTGCTGGATTAAATGTGATGTCATTTACAGGCTTTACCCTAGAAAGATTACAATCAGAGTATGCCCCAGCAGGAGCACAAGAATTAATTGACCAATTAGATATTTTAATCGATGGGGCATTTGTAGAGTCCCTGGCAATTAACGATCCCACCTCTGCTGTCTCTTCCAGTAACCAGCGAGTACATATATTTAATCCTGCCTTCCAAGATAAAATTACTTGGGCAAGCGATCAGACAGAAATTCATATATTTAAAGATGGTAGCCGTATTGTAACTGGCTATCGCGGTTGGATGGAACAACCTTAGGAGTTGTTAGTTGTTGGTTGTTAGTTGTTAGTTGTTAGTTGTCAGTTGTTGGTTGACAGTTGATGGTTGGTAGTTGATGGTTGACAGTTGACAGTTGATAGTCTTGAATTCATCACTCCTTCCCTCCATCACTCCATCACTCCTTCCCTCCTTCGCTCCTTCCCTCCATCACTCCATCACTCCTTCCCTCCATCACTCCTTCCCTCCTTCCCTCCATCACTCCTTCCCTCCTTCCTCACAACTTTCTCAAATTGTTTGCCTATAACAGTAGTGAAAAGAATAGGTTCTTGAATCAGCTAAATGCAGCAAACATAGGGTGCTGTAAGGCTGTTCCTTTGGAACATCGCAGTTCAGTGATGCATTTTTAGATTTTGGATTTAATCTCAACCAAAAAGGGTAACTGATATCAATTGTTTTGATTCTCCTCTCCATCTCACTAGCTGCGTGCAAATGATGCTGCATATAGGCTGAGGAGGAAGTTTTATGAATACAGTTATTCTTCGCCGCAAAGAATTTAACATCTTTGATATCTGGAAGCGTTTTTGTGATTGGATTACGAGTACCGAAAATCGCATCTACATAGGCTGGTTTGGCGTGCTCATGATTCCTTGTCTACTCGCCGCCACCACTTGTTTTGTACTAGCTTTTATCGCCGCTCCTGGGGTTGATATGGAGGGGATTCGGGAACCAGTTTTAGGTTCTCTGATGAGTGGTAACAATATAATTACAGCCTCTGTGGTTCCTACTTCTGCTGCCATTGGTTTACATTTTTACCCCATTTGGGCAGCTGGTTCAGTTGATGAATGGTTGTATAACGGCGGACCATATCAATTAATTTTGTTGCACTTTTTAATTGGTATTTGGTGCTATTTGGGAAGACTGTGGGAGTTGAGTTATCGCCTAGGAATGCGTCCTTGGATTACTGTTGCTTTTTCTGCACCAGTTGCAGCGGCTACAGCTGTTTTGCTAGTTTACCCCATCGGTCAAGGTAGCTTTTCTGCCGGTTTACCCCTAGGTATTGCTGGCACTTTCCACTTTATGATGGCATTCCAAGCCGCTCATAATATCCTTATGCATCCCTTCCATATGTTGGGTGTCGCAGGAGTGTTTGGTGGTGCGCTTTTGAGTGCTTTACATGGCTCCTTAGTTACATCAACCCTGATTCGACAAACCCAGGAAGATGAATCGCCAAGTTTAGGATATGAGTTAGGTCAACCTGAAGTGACTTACAAATATCTTGCTGGACACCATAGCTTTTTGGGAAGGTTGCTCATTCCTACCTTTGGTAGTAAAAATCACCGTGCCTTTCATTTCCTGTTAGTAGCTTTGCCAACCATTGGTATTTGGTTCGCTGCTTTGGGTGTGTGTGTCATGGCCTTTAACCTCAATGGCTTTAACTTTAACCATGCCATTCTAGATAGTCGGGGTACAGTCATTAGTACGGATGCGGAGATGCTCAATCGTGCTAATTTGGGTATACAAGCAATGCATGCTCCCAATACCCATCATTTCCCGATTCTTTTGTCTAGTGGTGAACCTGTTCCCGTTCCCATATCTTGAGAATTACAGCGTAAGGTGGGCATTGCCCACCCTACGAACGTCGCAATTTACAGGAAAAGTGCTTTGTAACTAATTGATTACAGTTACAGAGTCAGGACTTACGCAAGGACAACGTAAACACAGTCATTGCGACGCAAGGAAGCAATCCCAAACGCCTGATTTTTCGTAGCGAGTGCGTAAGTTCTAAGAGTATTTATCAAAAGCTGAATCAACAGTTATGATAGGTATATTTTCAGTTATAGATTCGTTCAAATATTTTCGCGCACCTCACGCACCCTACAGGAAAAATATGCCTAATGCAAATAATGTTTGCGACATATCCATGATTCGTAAGGGCACGGCATCCACAATATTTTGGTGTATAAAATTATCATTATGATGCCGTGCCCCTACCCATCTGTGCCACTCTTTTTTAAAAATGGTATAACAACTTAGCCCGATAATCCACCTGGAAATAAATTTCCAGGCTCATCAACGAAGTGCGTTTCAACGCAGTCTTATTCATTGTCCAGTCTGATTATCAGACTTTGTCTTTGAGCCTAGGAATGAATTCCTAGGCGGACATTGGGGCTAGTTAAGAATGGTGCAAGTTATCAGTAATAAGTTACTTTTTAAGAGACTTTTTGTAAATCTAGTTCAAGAAGGTAAGGAGCTACAAAACCTGTATATTCTTTTTTTCTGCTTTCTGGTAAGTCTTTCCATCCAGTTATTTTTTTTCGACAGTTTTTCGAGCCACATTCACATAGCATCAAAAAATGATCTATCGAGTAATTTCTCATCGCGTAATCGAAGGTTATTTCTTCATTAACATTGATGTTTCTCATGGCGACAAAATCATGACCACCAGTTTGATTAACTTTGATACCACAATTGGGATCGCAGGAGTGATTAACTTTTGATATTAATCCAGCATGACGAACATATTTATCCTTGGCTATTTGTGAAGCATGAGAGTCATTTTTATCTAGAACTTTTTCAATGATTCCCACCATTACCGTTTCTCCAGCTTGAAACGAGCGAGTTGCAAAAATACCTTCTCCTTTTCCAGGAGTTGCTCTTAATTCAAATCCATCTGACATTGTTAATGGTTCCTACCTAGCAAACTCTGCACTTATTTTATCAGTCTTGGCTGCCATAACGAAATCGTTACGATGCAGTCCTTTAATTGCGTGTGTCCACCAAGTTACCGTTACCTGACCCCATTCGGTGAGTAAAGCAGGGTGATGTCCTTCTTGTTCGGCTGCTTCACCCACACGTTGGGTAAAGGCGAGCGCTGTCTGAAAATCTCTAAATTTATAAATACGCTGTAAATGAGCTTCTCCATTTTCTAAGATAATATTCCAATCGGGAATTTGAGGTTTGAGTTCGGCAATCTCCTCCTCAGTTACTGGTAGGGATTTACCCGTGCAGGGAACGCAAGTTTGTTTTAATAAGGCTTCCATTTTACTTATTCCTTCACAATTGAATTTTCAACTAACATATTTATGGATTAATTAAAAATTTAAAATATCCAGGGATGCTTCTATCTCTAAGTCTAAAATTCTTTGGCGAGCATTTTTATGTTCTTTCAGTTTACCTTGCTGGCGATAAATATCAGTTGATTTCTGAAAATCTTCCCTAGAACCTTGCTTATCTCCGAGTTGATAACGGGAATTACCACGGCTATAATAAGCATCTGCATCTTGGGGATGAATATTTATTACCTGGGTATAGTCAGCGATCGCACTTTCATAGTCTCCTAAATCATAATGGATATTGCCCCGATTGTAGTAAGCGTCGGCATCCTGGGGGTTTATCTGGATAGCTTGGGTATAATCTGCGATCGCACCTTGGTAGTCTCCTAAATCACATCTGGTATTACCACGGTGTTTATAGGTATCAGCATCATCGCCATTGACTTTTATTTCTTGGAGCAATATATCAACCTCTGGCTGATTATGTTCTCCCTGTTGGTGATGGGGATTAATTTTCACAGCTTGGGTATAATCTTCAATTGCTCCCTGTTTATCACCAATACAAGAACGAGTGTAACCACGGTTGATATAAGCAGCACTATCATCGGGATTAATGTGAATGGCTTGGGTATAATCTGCGATCGCTCCTTCATAATCTCCTAATTTATACCGCGTTAAACCGCTTTTTTTATAAGCTTGGGCATGGTAGGAATTAATTTGGATAGCTTGTGTATAATCTGCGATCGCTCCTTCATAATCCCCTATTTCATAGCGAGCTAAACCACGTTGATAGTAAAGTTCAGTATTGCTTTTTTGATTATGTAATAGCTGACTAAAAACATCAATTGCTGCTTGATATTTACCCTGGTTAAATAATTCTTCTCCTTGTTTTATATTGGGATAATTATTTTTGTTTATATGAGAAAATACAGGTTTAACTGTTTGAATATTTGATGGAATAATACTTGATAAACTTTTCTGCTTTGGTGGAGTAAATTGAGATATTTTTGGGGGAGTATAATTAATTGTAGATAACTGCACTTGTTCTAGATAATAACGCAATCCACCACCATACAATAATTGCTGAATACCAAAAGAAATTCTACCTGTTTTTAACTTTATCATTTGGGTAGGTAGAAAACCGGCAAAAAATAGGTGATATTCTGTTTGTGCTTCATTCACTTCTTCTTGAATTAAAATACACACTACCACCGCATTTTTTTCCACTTCATCGGAACTAACCGACCATCTTACCTTATCAATAGTACCGTGGCGGGATTTGACCTCTACACCAATCGAGGGATGAGAAGTTAAAGTGAAATCCATATTGCCATCACCACCGTAACGCTTTTCGTAATCGATTTCGGTGATAAAATCTGCTAACCTTTCCTTAACAACTTCTTCCCCTAATTTACCCTTGAGATTATTGATAAAAACATCGCGGACTTGGTGATTGCGTTTATATTTTTCCGCCATCTGCCAGCAAAAATCTCGTAGCTTTCTTAACCTCTCCCCAGAGATAATAGTTAATTCGCTATAGTCACCTTCCCTCTGACAATGCAGCAGACAACCAGACGATAACCTTCTAATAAAATCAGACTGTAGCGATCGCAGTAAGCTAATCCAGTCCATTTACATTTCTGTGCATATTACCATGAAGCTATTTTATGCACATATCCCTTGCAGGTAAAGCCTTTTTTATACCGATTTAAGAAATGATCGCAACACATCTCTTGTTAGAGACGTAGCAATGCTACGTCTCTACAAGAATCTATTTGTCGCATCCTTTTTTGAAATTGGTATAACTTTTACAACCCAGTCAAATTCCTAAACTGGGTAACTATATCAGCGATAGTTTGAGGTAGATTAGACAATTCCCTAACTAAATCTTCGGGAGTCACGCCAAAAACCATTAAAATTACTACAATAATCAAAACTGCGATCGCTGTACTGATTACCGTCTTTAACACTTTGAATAAAGCTCTAAATACTAACCAAGCGACAAGTAAAGCTGCAATTAAAATAATTAAATTCATAAGGAACACGCGGTATGCGGGAAACCCAGTCTTTTTAAAGCTGGGAGGGAAGCGACACGGGTGGTTTTAACCACCGTGTGCTTCGGTGTATTTGGTGGATGGTTAGTCCGCTCAATGGTAAAGTTA
>JASJCJ010000216.1 GCA_030066045.1 Calothrix sp. MO_167.B12 | reverse complement strand
ACATTCTGTAGCGATAGGCTTTCTCCATATTTCACATTCTACCACTTTTCTTGTAAACGACTCAAAGGAGGCGCGCATTCCTCTCACCGTCAACCGTTCCGGTGTGACGGGAGTCTCCTGCGCGAAAATTAGATGATAAACTTTCGGATAACTGAGCAAGAAAAAGCTATTCTGCATGAGTACTGCGAGTTAACGGGTAGAACGCAGACTGATGTTTTCAGAGAGTTGGTTCGTGGGCTGGAAGAGAGATTGCCAAAATTAAGGGCATCGAACCCTTAATTTTGTCCCGCTAGAGGGATGATAGAGGGGTGGGGAGGGATAGCGGAGTTCGTTGAATCAAGAACGATCGCATCCTATGACTTCCCCTTGATTGATAGGAAAAACTTATGAATTATCAAAAATTGGACGCTTCCCTAGCAATGGCACTTAACGAGGTTCTAGAGCCAGAAAACCCTAATTTAGTGGTTTTTATCCATACACATAGTCCTTTAGACCCTGATGCGATCGCAATGTTAGAAAATACAGGTATCAGTAATGTTACTAGTAACAAAGAAGTGTTTACTGCTACTTTATCTTTTGTTGCAATTTCCCAACTATCCGAACAAACTTGGGTAAAGTACCTCAAACTCTCTCATAAACTACGTTTGGCAAATAGAATATAAATAACCTAATACTAACTGCAAAGAAAAGCCAGTATATATTATTACATCTGCTATGTCGAAATAGGAGTCAGTATTATCCTTGTCAACAAGCTGACTAGCATACCAACTAACTATAATTTTTCCTTCCCCCCCTTACCAGCTGCCACAGACAGTCATAAACTGTATTGGAGAGTTGAAAGGCACGCGGGTTACATCTTGTGAAAAAAGTTTTAGCAATTATTCTCGGTGGCGGTGCAGGCACACGCCTTTATCCCCTAACAAAATTAAGAGCAAAGCCAGCAGTACCAGTAGCAGGGAAATATCGCTTAATTGATATTCCTGTGAGTAACTGTATCAATTCGGAAATATTTAAAATCTATGTTCTGACGCAATTCAACTCAGCTTCTCTGAACCGCCATCTTTCTCGTACATACAACTTTTCTAGCTTTACCGAAGGTTTTGTTGAGGTTTTGGCTGCACAACAAACTCCAGACAGCTTGGCTTGGTTCCAAGGAACAGCAGATGCAGTTCGTAAATATATTCAACTATTTGAAGACTGGGATGTAGATGAATACCTAATTTTATCAGGCGATCATCTCTATCGTATGGACTACCGGAAATTTGTCCAACGTCACCGGGATACTCAAGCTGATATTACCCTATCCGTGCTTCCCATTGATGAACGTCGCGCTTCTGACTTTGGTTTAATGAAAATTAATGACTCCGGTAGGGTTGTTGATTTTAGTGAAAAACCCAAAGATGAAGCTCTCAAGCAAATGGCTGTGGATACCACCATTTTGGGATTAACCCCCGAACAGGCTCAACAGCAACCTTACATTGCTTCTATGGGAATTTACATCTTTAAAAAAGATGTTTTACTCACCCTGTTAAAAGAATCCTTAGAACGTACCGACTTTGGTAAAGAAATTATTCCCGATGCAGCCAAGGATTATAACCTCCAAGCTTACTTGTTTGATGGCTACTGGGAAGATATCGGCACCATTGAGGCATTTTATAACGCGAATCTGGCATTAACCAAGCAACCACAGCCACCATTTAGCTTTTATGACGAAGAGGCTCCCATCTACACCCGCGCTCGTTACCTACCTCCCAGTAAAATGTTAGATTGCCAAATTTCCGAATCTATGATTGGGGAAGGTTGTATACTAAAGAATTGCCGGATTCAGCATTCAGTTTTGGGAGTGCGCTCTCGTGTGGAAGCAGATAGTGTAGTTGAAGATACCCTAATTATGGGTGCAGACTATTACCAAGCTTTTGCAGAACGTCAATCTAGTTTGAAAAATGGTGAAGTTCCCATAGGAATTGGTCAAAATTCCATTGTTCGCCGTGCCATCATTGATAAAAATGCCCGCATTGGTCACGAGGTGAAAATTATCAACAAAGATAATGTACAAGAAGCCAATCGCGAACAACAAGGTTTTTATATTCGCAGTGGCATTGTGGTAGTACTGAAAAATGCCACCATTCCCAACGGCACAATTATCTAGGAGTTCGGAGTTCGGAGTTCGGAGTTCAGAGTTCAGAGTTCGGAGTTCGGAGTTCGGAGTTCGGAGTTCGGAGTTCGGAGTTCGGAGTAGGGGCGCAACGCTTGCGCCCTGGAGTTAGGAGTTAGGAGTTAGGATTAAGGGTAAGATTAATACATAATTATTCTTCCCCTCCTTCCCTCCGGGCGGGGAAACCCCGCCCCTACTCCATCACCTCCCCATCTCCCCATCTCCCCATCTCCCCATCTCCCCATCTCCCCATCTCCCCATCTCCCCATCACTCTTCCAATCACGGTACGGGAATTGCACTGCCAGAGTGAGAATAACCGCACTCAACTCTATGCATGGTTTGTTAATTTAAAATCAGAGTTTATTTTATATTGCTTGGCAATATACTTAAGTAAATAAAATCAATAATCTCTTAATCTTATAAAAAATTTCAAGGTAATTTGCTACAGGAGGCGGGTAGATGGCTGCAACGGACTTCAAAGACTATTACTCAATTTTGGGAGTTAGTAAAACTGCTAGTCCTGATGATATCAAAAAAGCCTTCCGCAAATTAGCCCGCAAGTACCACCCCGATGTTAATCCCAATAACAAGCAGGCGGAAGCACGCTTTAAAGAAGTTAGCGAGGCTTACGAGGTTTTATCAGACGCAGATAAGCGCAAGAAATACGACCAATTTGGACAATACTGGAAACACGCTGGAGAAGGAGGATTCCCCGGTGGTGCTGGTGTTGATATGGGTGGCTTTGACTTCAGCCAGTATGGCAGTTTTGATGACTTTATTAATGAATTGTTAGGACGTTTTGGTGGTCCTAGTCCCGGTGCTGGAAGACGTGGTTACAGCACTTACCGCACAACCACAGGGGGACCTGGTGGTTTTAGTGGTTTTAGCGATTTCGGCTTTCAAGATGTAGGAACCTCAGGAACTCAAGATAGTGAAGCTGTTATCTCCCTGAGCTTTGCCGAAGCTTTCCATGGTGTACAAAAGTCTTTGAGATTGGGTAACGAAGTAATTGATGTACGCATACCCGCAGGGGCAAAAACTGGTAGTAAGTTACGGGTGCGCGGTAAGGGTCCTCTCAATCCTTTAAATCAACAAAGGGGCGATTTATATTTAAAGGTGGAACTACAACCCCATTCTTTCTTCCAATTTGAGGGGGATAATTTGGTGTGTGAAATACCCATTACCCCAGATGAAGCGACTTTAGGAGCTGCGATTGATGTACCCACTCCTGATGGTAGTGTAAATGTGAAACTACCTGCTGGAGTTCGTTCGGGACAGTCTTTACGCCTACGAGGTAAAGGTTGGCCCAACCCCAAGGATGGACGAGGGGATCAGTTTGTGAAGGTGGCGATTGTTCCCCCTAAAGATATCTCTGCCCAAGAACGGGAGTATTATGAAAAAATTCGCGCTATTCGCACTTATAATCCCCGCAGTCACTTACAACGGATGAAGTTGTAGAATTTATAACTGATAACTGATAACTGATAACTGTTAAAACGGTGTAGATAATGCTGTTGCTACGGATTTAATACATCTAGGATCTGTCAGCATCCAGGGGTGCAGTCCCACGGGTAATACTACCTCTTTCCCTACAGGCATTTTAGAACTGGTTGCTGGCAAAATCATTAAATCAAAGGGTGTCCAAATACAGGTGTAATTAATTTTCTCTAACATCCCTATATCCTGATTTAAGTCCTGTAAAAACTGACTGCGAGGACGCATTTGTTTGCCACCGATATTTTGAGGAAAGTACGCGATCGCGGTACCATGATTAGGAGCAGAAATATTCACTAACCGTTGTATGCGTTTTATCCCTCCCAATTTTTGTACGTAGTAACGGCTAACAATACCCCCCATGCTAAAGCCCACTAAATCTAAGGGTTCACTAGGTGTAAAATTCAACGCAATATAATCCGCTACTTGCTGCGCCAACTCATCTAACCCCTTATCACCATTATTTGGTATCAAATCCAAGCTGTGGGTTTGCCAACCATTTTTTCTTAGGTACGATGCCATGCGATCGAATACTCGGTGGGTATCAAAAATTCCATGCACCAATACTACAGAATTACGACCCTGCCCATTTTTCATCTACTTCTTACCGCCAATAATAGATTGAGAAAATATATTACTGAATACCCTTGTGCAACTACAGTATCGGGATAAATTCCTTTGTCGTTAGGCGGTTCCTAGTGGTCTTTTTCATTAGTTCTGAAGGGCAAAAAAATGTAGTGGGAGCGTCTCGCTCCCTGTTTCCAGAAAGCAGGCTTTGGGACCCGCACTATAATAAACCTTTATACCCAAAGGGTGACCTCTTAGTCAGTACCCCCCTTCTGCTACCAATAAGTATTTTCCCATATATTCGTTATGAGTTCAAGTCTCTGCCCTTGCTCTCATCCCCCGGTTCCGAAGACTCCACCGGGGGACTTCCCGCAAGGAGTGTTAAAAACAATTGTAAATTTTTGTGAAGCAGACTCAGAGAAACTTGCTCTGAGTTACGGGAAACTCTCATAATTGAATTTGACTAAATACGGGTCACAAATGCTTACAAAAAAAATTAAAGGCATTGCTCTATAGTGGGTTTGCCATCAGGTAGTTCATCTGTAACGCCGCCCTTTGCAGCATTGCAATGTTGATACCGTTAAAATCACGATTGCTGTTACCTAGACTAATTGACGTAGGTATATTAATTTTGTTTCAATTTACTTGACAAAATGCAATGTGATTCTAATAAATTGAAAAAATTACGGTTTTATACCAGATAGGTTTTATACCAAAAATAACAGGCAGGAGTAATTCTAATGTTTAACAAGCTTTTTGGTGGCAGTAAAAACGACTTTTATTTGGAACTGGACGAGGAATCAAAGGATACTCCCCCTAAACCATCCGAACCTCCTGCTGCGTCCAATGGTGCAAAATCAACTGCAGCAGTCGCGACACCAGCACCCACTCCAGAAGCAAAACCAGAAACACCGTCTCCCACAGCAGCTGAAATGGCTACTGAAGAGTCAGGTACAACTCGTAAAAAGACATTCAGACAGTCTAAGGTTGCCAAGAAAGAAACTGCACCAGCAAGTACACCTACACCTACTCCTGCTCCCACAGCAGCAGTTAAGACGACTCCCAAGGAACCACAAGAAAAGACCTTTGCACCTAAATATCTCATCCCTACTAGTACCAATAGTCGCCGTCGCCCAGGACCTAATATGAATGCTTTCCTGGAAATGGCGAGTCAAATAAAAATTAATCCATCAAAAAATACTATTAAACCAAAAACTATTGCTTCATCAAAAGCCCCTACTCCAGTAAAAACTGAGACTCCAGAAACATCCAAATCTACAAAGAAATCTAAAGCTAAAGCAAAATCAGAAACTGCTACTCCAGCAGAAGCTAACTAAATCAAAACAGGGCACGGCATATGTAATCTATTGGTTTTGATAAGCTAACTGATGCCGTGCCCCTACTGGATAATTTATTTTTTGGTGTTTCCTGATCGATTTTCCCTTCGGTGGGAATTATGCCTAAGTTAATTAATACGCAAAGTTATCTTCACTTTGCCAGTTATGGATTGTGGGACTCTCCACTGCAACAGGGATTTCTTAATAGCCTCAATTACAATATCTTCCTTGAGGGTAGAAAGAGTTTCATCTAACATTACCCGTAACACCCGCTTTTTATCGATGGTAAATTCAAATACCATTTGACCAGTAAAATTACTAGGGAAATTGAGTGCTTGTAAATGTTGGGTGAGGTTAGCAGATGCAGTTGCATCTAATCCCTCTGCAGCGACAATTTCTATACTTGGCTGGTTAGTTGTTCTTACCGCTTCAGTTTCTGTAATAGCACGCTTTCTAAATAAGCCTTTTGGTTTTTTATACGAGCCAGTATCTAGAGATTTGGTTGGAGTTGGTGGTGCTGCTGGTTCAGCCATCATGTAGTCCATTGTCATATCCCTTGTTCTCTCCATTCCCCCTAATACTCCTTGATAACTGACAGCTTCTGGTGTAATACCCCTTGCTTTCTCCGTTTCTCCAAATACCCCTTGATAGCTCACAGCTTCTGGCATTTCTACAGGTACTTCCATAGAAATAGACTCTCCTTGGGGATTTACCCGCACATCATCACTGACGGCGACAAAAGCTGTGTATTGGGAAAGTAATTGATAGGTTAAAGCTGTTTGCGTTACTGCTTCCACCCCTGTTGTGGTTTCATGATGGAACATTTGGTTCATTAAGTGTTTGATGCGTGCCCGCCCCCACAACTGTGCGATCGCTGGATTACCCATGTCGGCAAAATAGAGGTAAAATGTCTTTTGATAGGGCTTACCGCCAGCAGCGACACCGCTAATGTGTAAATTACCACCGATACTATCTTCCTTGCGTCCAAACAGAACTAATGGTTGTTCGGCGAATAAATCTGGTGGTGCTTCTGGGTAAATTACAGGTGGCTCCCCTGCTCCTTCCCAGGTAATTTGAATATTTGTCAGCACGGGATTGTTGATTTGTTGGCAAAATTTGTTAGCAACGGCTTGGGTAGGTTCATCATGGCGAATAATTGTGGATGTTCCCCTTCCCACTTCGGCAATGCGATTGAGTAGGAAGCGGTTAACTGAACTACCCGCACCAAAGCTGTACAGGCGATTTCCTGTTTGGAGGTGTTTCTGTACTTCTGACAAGATTTGATTTTCATTGCCAATGTAACCATCAGTGAGCAAAACCACGGTTCGCAATCTTCCCCAGGGTGTGGGAAAGTTAATTGCTGCACGAATCCCACTCAACATTTCTGTACCGCCACTGGCTCGTAGGTTTCTAATGTAGGTTAGAGCTTTGGCACGGTTTTCTGGTGTATTGGGTAGGGGTTGGGGGGATAATTGCCTAACAGTGTGGGAGAAATCGAGGATGGAGAAGGTGTCATCAGGGTTCAATCTTTCGATAAATCGCCGCATTAATTCCTGACACTGTTGTAAGGGTGCGCCAGATTGGGAACCGGAAGTATCTACCAAAAACACCACATCTTTAGGAACAATGGATTCCTGGGTATATTCCACTGCGGGAATGAGATACACTGCAAAATGTCCCCCCCGTTCATCTGCTTGGGTAATAACGGTAGATTGGGTTTCCCTACCAGTAACTTGATAGCGGATAATTAAATCCTTGTTGGGGATGGTATCTTCCCCGCTTAATTGGATGTGGAGATTGTTTTCTTTCAGTTCAGTTGCTATTTGGTGGGATGGGGAGTCAACATTACCTATTGGTAAGCTGCCATCAATTTCCACAGTTACATTAATATCATGGCGCGAGCGGGTTTCTGGTGGAATAACTGGGGGAGTAATCCGGGAAGCATCGGGGACATCGTCTGTATCTTTGCTACCATCAATTGGTGTACCAGGAATATACCTCGGTCCTACCACCATAGGGAAGACAAACTCGTAATTTCCTCCGACAAACTGCAAGCTTTCCGTGTAGCGAATGGTGACATCAATTTGTTCCCCCGGTTTGATATTAGCCAGGGATTGGGTAAAGATATTGTCTCTTTCCTGCTCTAGTAATCCCGCAGTACGTCCTTGTTCTTTGGCTTGTTGGTAAATTTTTTGTGCTTCTTCCCGTTTTTTAATATTACCCTTAATAGTGCGGTCGCCTATTTTTATTTCCATTTCATCCACCGCCGCCTCATCCGGTAATGGGAAGATATATATGGCTTCTAAAGGTTGGGTGAAAGGGTTTTCAAAGCTTTGAGTAACTTCTGTGCGCCCTACATTACCGGCAATTTGGGTATTAACTTCTGTATGCTTGAGGGGAAATACTAGCTGTGTTTCTAGGGATTGGGTATATAATCCGCCGATAGAATGTTCGTTAGGGATGACTGTCATAATATCTTTACTATTTATAGTTGGTTGATTATGACTTCACTCTAACCAATCCCGGAAATGAAAATCACCTAACCACTATTAGGACTTTTGTTAGCATATTGGGCAATGGGCGAACACAATCTGAGCAATGGCAAATTACCAAGATTTTTTTATAGAAGTTGAAAATAACTGGAATTTAGCAAAACTTTACCAGGATATTGCTCATGCCAAGCAAAAAATCACTGGCAAGAATAGAGATATTACTCCCTTAGAAAAGGTTTGTCTACGGGGATTAATAGGTGGTTATAGTCCTAATGAAATTGCTGCTACCATTAATCGGGAACCAAGGGGGTTAAGAGTTGATTTATCAAGGGGATTATATCGGTATTTAGAGTTACTTACTCAACGTCCTGCTAATTCTCTCAAAGATTGGAGAAATGTGACATCTTGGTTAATACAAGCTAATTATCAAACTCTATCTAATCATAGTTATATAACTGATACTGATTCAGTTATTAAAATTGTTGATGTCTCTTTGTCAGGCTCTATTAACGCTCCATTGATAGATATTAAGGTGAGAATTATTGGTAATCAAGCAGCATTTTTAAAAAGAGCTAAATTTATGTTTAATCATATCTGGTTATTAAAAAGTTGGGTATTTATAGAACCTCAATTGGGTGCAGTTGCCGAGGCAATGCCTCTACCTACTGTTACTAGAAGTATGTCTAAAAAGAGTAGAAAAGTTGAACCTAGTTATGATTACAAATTTGCATTACCACCATCCATTTCTGAGAATTATATTGAAGAAATAAATATCTCTCAATGTGTAGGCGATCGCGACGTTGATAGGTTTACATTTTCCACATATATTTCCAATGAATATTACCAGGAAAAAATAGTTAATCAAACTAAATTTTATACGTCTTATCTCTATGATTTACAAATAGAAATAATTTATGATGAAGACAATAAATTAGTGAGAACACCTCATATTTTAATGTTGGTAGAAAATACTTATGATGATGATATTGCAGATAGAAAATTTTTCCCACAATCATCCGCAGTATCACAGGATTTGCAATCAATCAATCAAGTTAGAGAATATAGCCGGCGCAATCAAGAAATTCTGACACAGGTATTACACATAGATGCTGTGAAGAGCAAATTTTTGGAAAAAATAGTTAACCAATATTAATGGGTATATAGTTATTAGTTTACAAGCGAAATTAATGCAGAATATAGCAGTTATAATTGATTCGTTAAAAATATTTAAGGGGAAATAAACCACTCCAGACGCAGAAGACACAAAGGAAGAGAAGCAGAGAGTGTATTTTGATTTTCACAAATGATTTAGGATTACCATAGGATTACTATTTGATTTTTGTTGGCGTAGCCTGCGCTTGCGCTTAAAACACGTAGGGTGTGTTATCCCTGAGATTACGGCACCATCCGGTAATCCTTTTGGTGCGGAGTGCTGTTGGCATAATGCACCCTATAAGTACCTAATTTTATTCAATAATCAAACCGGATTCCTATATATATTTGGTAAATAATTATGTAATCTGTCAATAAAAGTAATTTTAATTATATAATATCATCCGCAGATTATATAGGTGAATATAATGTTATTCGCCGTGATTTGAGATAGGGATAAAATATATGATAAAACAGATTTTTATAATTGCGTCTGCTATTTTTTATCTAGGACTAGTCAGTTGTAAGAATTCTTCTTCCAAGACAGCCAGTGAAATAACAAATACAGCTCCACCAACTCAGAAAAATTCCCCATCATCTACTAATTAAACCCCAGTTATTAATGAAGGGAGTAAAATAACAGAAACTGATATTTTCAAACCAGATAATTCCGAAAATAAACAACCAGTCACAACCGATAGAACTAACAATAAATCTAATATCAGCAATCAACCAAAAGTAGCTACTATCAAAAATATGGTTACTGGTGACTTAAAATGTTATGTCAGCTTAGTCGATGAAAAAGGTACTGAACGCCAAATTGGAGCAATCTTTGAAGTTTGCGAGCAACCAGATAAATTCTTAAATAAGAAAGTGAATCTTAGCTATCAAGACATTAATGTTAATGATTGTGAAAGTTCTGAACCCTGTGGCAAAACCAAGCTAGAATATTTGATTGCCAAAATAGAAATTGTGGGAGATAAATCGTCAACTAAATCTGATAAAAGCGACTCTCAAACCCTGAGCAATGGTGAATGGACAGTCGTCATTGGTAATAGAAAATCTTGGTCTGGTGTCAATGGTACAGGCAACTTAAGTTACCGTGGATGCAGTTCTCAGGGTAAATGTTTGGAGTTGACAGGGGGCAAAGTTACCTGTAGACAAGGAATATGTATCACAGGTTGGAAAAATGGTAATTATACTTATGTAGTCAAGCAACCAATTACCGAAGATGGCACACCAAGCAATCCATCACTAACAACCTTGGAAGTACGCAAAAACGATAAACTTATCCTTACAGCCAAAGGATTTAAAAGAATGTAGAATTTAGAATTTAGAATGAGCTAATTAGGTTTTGCAACGGAGATTTTACCCCGATGCAAAACGCAATGCTAATAGAAGCAAGGGAATTCAACTCCCCAAGGTTGGTTAAAACAATTAATTAGAAAAAACGACATTGCTGAATCTGGATATAAAATGAGTAAACCAACCTCCTAAAACTCTTACCCTCTGCGCCTGGAGCACCTGGAGCGTGAGGTAAATTCATATTTTCATCCAGTAACACCGAAAAACCCTTTTCATCCTCAACTCCCTCAACTTGTAGAGAGTTGTTATTTTAGTAGTCTATATATGAACTCATCACTGCTATAATTTTGACTGCTTTAATCAAGGCTAAATTGCCGCCATTATATTTAAAAGTCGGCAAACCTTAAAATTCCTGCAAATTTGTGCGGAAAAACCAGAAATTCGCGCTAACTAGATGGGAATGCGTCATCAGAGGATTTAAGTAATGGGATACGTAGTTTCAACTGCAAATATGAAGGGTGGAGTGGGTAAAACGACTCTTACAGTTAATATTGCCACTTGTTTAGCGAAAAATCATGGCAAACGGGTTTTGGTACTCGATTTAGACACTCAAATTAGTGCCACACTGAGTTTGATGTCGCCGATGGAATTTGCCAAACGCCGAAAAAAAAGGCAGACTTTTAGATATTTACTCGACCAAATAATTAATCCAGATTCTAAGCCCAAGTATATAATTCAAGAGATCATTCAACCGAATGTTTGTAATCTTCCAGGACTTGATTTATTACCTGGAGATATTGATTTGTATGATGAATTTCTAGTTTCGGAAATGCTACACGAACAAGCAGTAGCCTTGGGTGAGAACCACTTTGAAACGATTTGGAATCGCTTTGAGAGAGTACTGTTAGGAAAAATATTAGAACCCATTCGTCAAGAATATGATTTTATTATTCTTGACTGCGCTCCTGGCTACAATCTTCTAACTCGTAGTGCTTTAGCTACAAGTAATTTTTACATCCTTCCTGCTAAACCAGAACCATTATCTGTGGTGGGTATTCAATTATTAGAAAGAAGAATTGGACAGTTAAAAGAAAGCCACGAACATGAAGCAGAAATAGACATTAAAATGTTGGGAATAGTCTTTACCATGTCTAACACGAATTTATTAACAGGTAGGTACTATAAACAAGTGATGCACCGAGTTAATCAAGATTTTGGTAGTGACAAGATTTGCCATACACAAATACCTGTAGATGTGAATGTAGCTAGAGCAGTTGATAGTTTTTTGCCCGTTGTGATTAATAGCCCTCAATCATCTGGTTCAAAAGCATTTTCTCAGTTAACCCAAGAACTGCTACAAAAGCTGTAAAGAAAAAACAAGGGGTGTGTAATACTTACTTATCTGCCCACCCCATTTATCAGCTGCTAGTGTTCTATCACATTAATTTTGAACTGGATTTGCCCATCAAAATTCACCCTGTTCTGTCATTTTGGGGAGAGAAAAATAAATGTAGGTTGGGTTAAAGAAGTAAACCCAACAGCAAAAAATCTATTTCAGTGGTTTTGAACATCGTGCCAATATTTATGTTTTGGATTTTGAGATAGCGAAAGTGATTAAAGAGGGTTAATGTAGTGGAATATTAGGGGAAGGAAGTTGCATCTGTGGGGTTAATCTAAAATCTAAAATTGATAATTGATATGATAGATAATAAACCTTTCGTAAACTTATGTAACTACGATCAATCTTGGTTTGATCGCGGACGGACAGGTTGGTATATTTTACTATGGTGGTTTGTACAAGCGATCGCTTTTCCCCTCACTCCCCATCCCTGTAATAGTTGGCGTTGTGCTTTACTCAGACTCTTCGGTGCGAAAATTGGTAAAGGTGTATTAATTCGACCTACAGCTCGCTTTACCTATCCGTGGAAAGTCAGTATTGGTGACTATAGTTGGATTGGAGATGATGTAGTTTTATACAGCATAGATGAAATCTACATTGGCGAACACTGCGTCATTTCCCAGAAAAGTTATTTATGTACGGGAAGCCACGATATCCATGACCCTGCCTTTGGTTTGCAAACCGCTAAAATTACCATTGGCAATGGAGTATGGATTGCAGCTGATAGCTTTATTGCCCCAGGAGTAGAAATTGCTGCTAACGCCGTCATTGGTGCCCGTAGTAGTGTTTTTAGTAGTATTCCTCCCGGACAAGTTTGTTGGGGAACTCCCTGTCGTCCCCAGTATGCCAGAAAGGAAGTTCAATAATGAATAATACTGATATCAGGACTTATGCAACTGGCACAGTGCTAACTGATAATTAAATTCTAAACTTCCAAAAGTTACGAAATAATGCAATATAAGTATCAGCTGACAAATAAATTAGCAAAGCTAATCCTCACAACTTATCTTTGCGGTTTGCCCCTACTAGCTTGTAATAATCAGCAACAAGTCAGTCAAAAAAATCAAACATCACCACCCGCAGAACCTTTATCATTACAAACCTCATTACCACCAAATCAGAACTATTTCCTCGACAATCAAATTTGGGGTGAAGCTGGAGATAAACAGAATTTACTCAAAGCAATTGACTATAGTTTAAGCTATCTGCAAACAGCAGATGCAGAAACAGCTTATCAAAAATATATTGTTCCTGAAATTACCCGAGAAAGAGTTGAAAAAAGCCTGAAAAGATTTCGCGAATTAGTTGTTAACTCCGAAAATGCCCAAGAATTACAAGCCACTGTCAACAAAGAATTTGTATTTTATAAATCTATTGGTTCTGATAATCAGGGTACTATTTTATTTACCGGTTACTACAAACCAATTTACCTAGCAAGTCGCCAACCGTCAGCAGAATACCCATATCCCATCTATCGCTTACCTGACGATTTTCAAAACTGGGATAAACCCCATCCCACCCGTTTAGAATTAGAAGGTGCAGACGCTTTACAAGCTGTCAAAGGCAAGCTCAAAGATTTAGAATTATTTTGGTTGAAATCGCGGATGGATGCTTTTATTGCCCAAGTCCAAGGTTCTGCTGTCTTGAAATTTGCTGATGGTACCACTACTACAATTAACTATGCAGGAAACACCGAACACGAGTATGTCAGCTTAGGGAAAGAATTAATTAAAGATGGAAAACTATCAGAAAAAGGAATCACTCTAGAAAAGGTTATCAATTACTTTGAAAAAAATCCCCAAAGCCAAAATATTTACTTACCTAGAAACCCCCGTTTTATTTTTTTTAAAGATACCAAAAATGCTCCTGCAAGCGGCAGTATCAGCGTCCCAATCACCCCAGAAAGGTCAATTGCTACAGATAAATCCTTAATGCCTCCCGGTGCATTAGCCATCATTCGCGCCCCTTTTCCTTTTATCAATCAAGGTAAAATAGAACAGCGTCTTGTGAGTCGCTACGTCCTTGACCAAGATACAGGAGGTGCAATTAAAACTCCAGGTAGAGTTGATTACTATATCGGTGTTGGCAAACAAGCAGGCGATCGCGCTGGTGCTATAGTCAATAAAGGTGAGCTATATTATCTATTGTTGAAGCAGTAAGAATAATTGGCGTTGCTGAATTGGAATATGAAATCGAAAAATCAGCTATCTTAAACTCTTGTTCTCTGCGCCTGGAGCGCCTGAAGCGTGAGACAAATTCATATCTTGATTCAGCAACGCCGGAAATTAATTAAAATTTTTGCATATTTCTACTGGAGGGGTCAAAATCTCTAGTAAATTTAGTAGTTTCATCGTAAAGAGCACCAGTTAAATTAGCTCCATAAAGCTTAGTATATTGGAGCTTGGCCCCCCGTAGATTAGCACGTTCTAGTTGAGCGCAGGTGAGATTGGCTCGCGTCAAATTTGCTTTAGCTAAATTAGCTCCACTGAGATTCGATCCCCATAACTTGGCTTTAGCTAAATTAGCTCCTGTTAAGTCTGCTCCCCAGAGATTGATACCAACAAGGTTCACACCAATCAGTTTTAGTTGCGATAGATTGACTCCTGTAAAGTCTCTCTTCCCTGCATCATAAAGTCGCTTCAGTTCATCAGCATCCATAACTGATAATTCGTAATTCGTAATTCGTAATTCGTAATTGGACAGGACTTAGGCAAGTGGTACATATGAATTATTAACTATGAATTACCATTGTTCCGGCACCACCTGCAAGAATCCTCCCTGCATCCTCTAGCCTACCAATACCTGCAACGCCTCCTGTGGTATTAACAAATTGACAAGCTGCTGCTACTTTTGGAGCCATTGAACCGGGGGCAAAGGTATAATTTTTCAACTGTTGGGGTGTGACTAGGTGTAGTGGCTGTGCCTTGGGAGAACCCCATTGCGTATAAACTGCATCTACATCTGTCAGTAATAATAAGGCATCAGCGTTCAGTTCTATTGCCAATAGAGCCGCAGCTAAATCCTTGTCAATTACAGCTTCCACACCACTCAGTTTCCCTGTGGATGTCTTCACCACTGGAATTCCTCCACCACCTACACATACCACAATTACCCCCGCTTGAACAAGTAACTGGATTGTTGGTAATTCAATAATCCTCAGTGGTTTGGGAGAAGGAACAACACGACGGTAGGCATTACCATCCAAAGCAACTGTCCAACCTTTTTCTGCTGCTAATTGCTCTGCTTCCTCTTGGCTATACAATGGGCCAATGGGTTTTGTGGGATGATTAAAGGCAGGATCTTTGGCATCTACTTCTACCTGGGTAAGCACCGTTACCACCTGAGATTCTGGCAGATGGTTGTAAAGCTGTTGCTCTAACAGATAGCCAATCATACCTTCTGTTTCCGCATTGAGAACATCCAGGGGATAGGGTTGAACGCGGTTATAGGCGGCGGCTTGTAATGCCAAGAGTCCCACCTGGGGACCATTTCCGTGGGTAACTACAACTTTATGTGCTGCTGCCAGTTCTGCGATCGCCTTTGCTGCTATAGTAATATTACGCAGTTGTACCTCAGCCTCTAAAGGTTGACCCCTCTGCAACAAGGCATTTCCCCCCAATGCAATTACTACCTGCATAGTCTTACAATTTTGGATTTTGGATTTTGGATTATTCTGTGTAGGTGCTTTGCCTATAAAGCTTGGCTGGAAAATTATTTTTCTTTGTAACTTTGCGCCTACCCTCCGGGAAGCCCTTCGGGTATCTCCTAAGCCCTTCGGGCACGGCAAAGCCGAACGGAGACGCTCCGCGTTAGCGTTAGCTCCCCTGTTAGCGAAGCTCTCCCGAAGGGAGCAAGGGGCACGCAGTCGCTCATGGGGGAAACCCCCAAGAC
>JASJCJ010000215.1 GCA_030066045.1 Calothrix sp. MO_167.B12 | reverse complement strand
CAAGGATGAAAATGCTTTGTGACTAATTTTTCAAGGGCGCACGCAATGCGCCCCTACAAACTCCGCGCCTCCTAACTATTTTCGAGTTAGTCTCCCACGGGAAAATCCTATAACCAAGGATGACAATATATCTCAAGTGCAACTCCCACACCTAAGCTGTCAACTGTCAACTAACAACTAACAACTAACAACTAACAACTAACAACCATTTTCCAGTTAGAATTCACTCTGCAAAATTGGAACTTTATCTGTTTTTTCCCAGGGAACAATTTCTAGATCTACTCTGCCCATATGACCGTAAACAGCTAGTTTTTTATAAAAGCCTCCTTTCACAATTGTAGGTAATAATCTCAGGTCAAATTGACGGATGATTCCTGCAAGGCGAAAATCAAAATGCTCCTCCAGAAGTGCAGTAATTTCTTGATCAGGGATTTTACTAGTACCAAAGGTTTCCACTAGAATACTTACAGGTTGAGAAAGCCCAATGGAGTAACTCAATTGCACTTCACATTTTTCCGCCAGACCTGCTGCTACCACATTTTTAGCAGCGTAACGGGCGACATAGGCTCCTACCCTATCTATCCGTGTGGGATCTTTGCCACTCAACGCAGCACCGCTATGGCGAGAATATTCCCCGTAGGTATCAATGGCATTCTTTCTTCCCGTTAGCCCGGAATGGACGGCTGGACCACCAATGGCAAAGGGATTGTCAGAGTCAATAAATATTCTGGTGTTTTTATCTGGCTTGATAATTTCATCTGCAAAGACAAAATCAACGATCGCTCCTCTAATATCCTCCTGTAATCGCTTGATACTAACTATCTGGGAGCTTGATTGCTTGTTCTGACTCGCCAAGACTGTGATACTATGGATTCTATAGGGTTGGCGATCGCGATATTCTACCCCTACTTGAGTTTTACCATCTGGTGCAAGATATGGTATAATGTTTTCCTGCTTCACAGCGTTCAGTCGCTTTGCTAGCTTGTGTGCTAGCCAAATAGGCAGGGGTATCAAGCCAGGGGTTTGATTGCAGGCAAAACCAAACACATTCACCTGATCGTTGACTGGTATTTTTCCTATCTCTGCTTCTGAGAGGTTTTTTTCATCCCAATAGCGATTGTCCCTGGGTGGCAATTCCTTGAGGCTGGTGACAATACTAGCGGTTTTGGCATTAAAATCAGAACCGCGATAGCCAGCTTGTTTGATCGTTTGTCTGGCTATTTTGGTAAAATCTATCACCGCATCGGATTCAAAACGGGCAGAGATAAAGATAATCGCTGTGGATACCGCACATTCTGCAATTACCCTGGAGTATGGATCTCTTTGCAGAAATTTATCCACAATTGCATCACTGATTTGATCGCAAAGTTTATCCGGGTGTCCTTCCGTGACAGACTCGGATGTAAACATAAAGTCTTTTTTCATATCTACACCTAATGTGATGAATTCCGGAGCTGAAGCCCGGATGGTGTTAAGATAACAACATCAAAGTTTTAGTTGTGAAATGGCATTGTGCAACACTTGGCTGGAATTTTTCAGTTTTTGTAGCTCCGTTGCTGTGAGAGTAAAATTCACCTTTCGATCAACACCACGATGGTTGATAACTGTTGGGAGACTCAAGCAAACATCTTTAATGCCGTAAAAATCTTCTATCAAACTACTGACAGTGAATACACGATTTTGGTCGCGCAAAATCGCTTTGACAATATCAGTTACTCCCAAACCAATTGCGTAAGAAGTTGCACCTTTGCGTTTGATGATTTCGTAGGCTGCATTTTTGACTTGTTCAAAAGTTTGATGTAAAAACTCTTGTTCTGTGGTTGTACATTTTTCTAAACCACCCTCACACAAATACATCCCAGAAATATTCACTTTACTCCATACAGGGACTTCACTATCACCATGTTCGCCAATAATGTATGCATGGAAACTGCGGGGGTCTAGCTGTAGTTTTTCTGCTAATAGGTAGCGAAAACGAGCAGTGTCTAGAACTGTTCCCGAACCAATGACTGAGGTACTAGGTAAGCCAGATATTTTCAGGGAAACATATGTCATCACATCTACTGGGTTGGTAACAATCAGTAGAATTGCATGGGGACAATGCAACACCACCTCTGGGATTAAGTTTTTGAATAGTTCTGCATTGCGCTGCATGAGATCGAGACGAGTTTCCCCAGGATGTTGTTTTGCTCCGGCAGTAATAATTACAATATCGGCATTGTCCCCAATACCGTCTGCTAATGAACCGGCTTTAATTACAGTTGGTTCTATAAAGGGCGAACCATGCAACAAATCCATAACTTCGCCTTCCAGTTTTTCCTGGTTGATATCAACCAGTACTAATTCATCTAAAGTATTTTGAATCAACAGGGAATAGGCACAAGCTAATCCCACTTGACCTGTACCAATAATCACACCCTTACGGGGACGAAGTTTTACTAAGGTATCTTCTTTAGCATCTGATGGAGATCTAAAAATTTGTTGCAACATATAGAAATCTGGTTCGGTTTATGAATTGCCTAACGGAAGTGTCTCATACCCAATGTCCAATGTCCTATACCTTATTGTTCAATGTCTTCACCCCTTCATTGGCTAACAAGGGGAGAACAGCACTGGTAGTAATTACAGCACCATCCAAGAGATTAATGGGTGTTACTTGTAGCAGACCCTTCAACCCTGGAACAATGGCAGCTAATATCTGGAGGGCAAAGGAACCACCAAGGGCATAAGTTAAGTAGTGGTTAGGTGGTAGTTGATTTCTACTAAAAATACTGTGTGTTTTAGAACGACAACTCAAGGCGTGTAACAACTGTGCCGATGTTAAGCTCATAAAACCGATAGTACTTGCTTGGGGACCAATGCCATATCGGTTAATGCCGTAACCGTATGCTGCCAAGGAACTAGCAGACAATATAGTTGACTCCCGAACAATTCTCTTGAGATCCGATCTCTGGATAATCGGTTCTTCGGGATCGCGGGGAGCCTGACTCAATACGTCTGGTTCTGGTGGTTCCAAAGCCAGGGCGAGTCCGGGGAAGATGTCAGTTACTAGGTTCAGCCACAAAAGTTGCATGGCGTTGAGGGGCTGACCAATACCAGCAGATGTGGCAGCTAGCATGACCATAATCTCGCTTGTATTGGTGGATAGCAAGAAATGGACAGATTTTCTAATGTTGTTATAGATTGTGCGTCCGCGACTGACAGCAACAATCATGGTTTCCAGATTGTCATCTTCTAAAACTACATCTGCCACCTCACGGGCAACATCCGTTCCCGTATGTCCCATTGCCACCCCAACATTAGCTGCTTTCAGGGCTGGGGCATCGTTAATTCCATCTCCGGTCATGGCAACAATTTTACTGCTACCCTGGAATGCCTGGACGATTTGTAATTTATTAGCAGGACTGATGCGGGCAAAAACCTGAACGCGATCGCACAATGCCTGCATTACGTGTGGTTCAATATCATTGAGATGGGTTGAGTCGAGGATTTCCATCTGCCCCCCGTTACTCAGGTTCAACTTTTTGCCGATGGCATAGGCGGTGGGACTTTGATCCCCAGTAATCATTACCGTATTGATCCCGGCGTGATGGAAATTACCTATTAGCTGTTTCACTCCATTGCGGATCGGGTCTGCCATGCCCACCAAACCAAGCCAGATGAAGTGTTCGCCGATGTTTTCTGGTTCCTCTATTAAATAAGCTGCTGCCAGTACCCGCAGCCCATTACCTGCCATGCGATCGTTTTCCATTTCGATCGCCTGCCGATCTACATCTGTGAGACTAACTGTTTGCTCGTCTTGGATTCGCCAACTGCACAGAGCTAAAACCTCCGAAGGGCTGCCCTTGAGTGCAATTAGATTACGACCATCGGCAGTTGAATGGAGGGAGGTCATATAGTTGCGGTCTTGAGAGCGTTGATTTATTTTTAATAATGGATAATTTTCTCTCACGCAGTTGACATCTACTCCACAATCGATGCCCAAATAAATCAGAGCATTTTCCGTGCCGGAACCTCTGAGTACGTAATCCCCATCTTTACCATTTAATTGGCTCTCATTGCATAACACTAATATGTGGATTGTCTTTAACAGGGGATCGCTTTGGTAAGGGTTGAGCAATTCTTCCCCGGCAATGAATTTACCCGAATCAACCTCAATTCGCTTGTTATCCACACATAGCTCCACCACTGACATTTGGTTTGCCGTGATGGTTCCAGTTTTATCCATGCAGATAGTCTGGATGGAACCAAGGGTTTCCACCGCATCCAGACGACGAATCAGGACTTTATCCTTCCTCATTTTGGCGATCCCCAAAGCAAGGGTGGTGGTAGCGACTGTTGGTAATCCTTCGGGAACTGCTGCCACTGCCAAAGATATGGATGACTTCATCATTTCCAGCCAACCATATCCGCGCAACATTCCCACACCAAAGACAACGGCACACACAGCACTGGAGACAAAGACGAGTTGACTACCTGCTTGGTCAAGTTGTTTCTGCATCGGGGTTTGGGGCAAAATGGCTTCACCCACCATTGCTTGGATTTTACCCATTTCTGTATATTTCCCCGTCCCCACAACTATAGCTAACCCTTGCCCCCCAGTGACTAGTGTGCCCATGTATACCATATTTGTGCGATCGCCAAGGGGAATATTCTCAGTATGCAGCACGGTTGGGGTTTTCGTGACGGGCATACTTTCACCAGTCAGGGCAGATTCATCAATATTCAAATGGCGTGCTTCAATTAGTCTGGCATCAGCTGGCACATAACTACCGGGTTTGAGAACTATCACATCTCCCGGAACAATCTCTTGGGCACTGATTTCCTGCAAATTGCCATTTCTCACCACCATTGCAGATGGTCTGACTAAGGTTTGGAGTGAATGAATGATGTTTTCTGAATGGCTTTCTGTGGCATAACCAATGATGGCATTGATTGTCACCACCCCCATAATCACCACAGCATCGATTACCCCTCCAGTAGCAACGGAAAGCCCCGCAGCTAAAGTCAGTAACCCCACAGGCAGGGATTGGAACTGCTCCACAAACATACTCAGGCGCGAACGGGAAGCCGTCTGGGGAAGGATATTGGCTCCATATTGCTGCAACTTAGTTTGTACAGATTGGTGAGATAGTCCCGACTCCTGTGATGTCTGAAAATTAGCAATTACCCAGTCAGTTTCGTGAATATGCCAGGGTTTAATCTTTTGCTCCCGAACATCAGGATTTAGGGTTTGCACACAGATAAGTGGTTTGCTTAATTCTTTATGGGTTGGAGATCGATTTTTCCCATTGAGGGATTTGTAAAGTTTGCTTCTATGTTCTATTACTATGGCTTCAATGAAGCAGGAAATATCATTAACTCTGTAATCCGAGGAGAAAATGACAAGTATATTACCAGTCAACGTATTTGCATGGACTTTGGTAATATATCTCTCCGCGTTGAGTCTTAACTCCAACAATATTTTTAGAGTATCTGAATTACGAAGTCCATCGACTTTATACCTCACCCTGCCCACAACTGCGGTGTGTATTGCTAAAACCAGAGGTTTTTTCACACGATTGGATTTATTGTCACGATTTTTCATCTTTCCATTGGTAGATTAATGAAACACCAATTTTTGATGGAAAGTGTAGATTCCCTCCATTATTCTAGGTTTATTTCCATACCCAGAGCATAGGAGTATTGCAAAACTTCACTCCTGAACACATTACTTTAATTTCACGAGAGAAAAACTCCCCTGTCTTGAAAATGGTTGTTAGTTGTTAGTTGTTAGTTGTTATAGCTATAGCCAGTCAAGTTAGGACGTTTTTGATGTTGACAGTTGACAGTTGACAGTTGACAGGTGGGAGTCATTGAGTCAAGCAATACTGTCCTAATCAAAATGGCTACAGCTATAGTTGATGGTTGACAGCTTAGGTGTGGGAGCCGCAGTAGGGGCGCATTGCGTGCGCCCTTGAGGAGTGAGTCACAAAGCATTTTCAGATCCTTGGTTGTGGGATTTTTGTACCCCCCTCCAGGATAAATATTCATCCCACATCTGTGACATGACTCGTTCCTTGTTTCTGGCAAGGAACATGGGGTTGGAGGCTCCGCCTCCAAATCGAGGCAGAGCAGAGCGCCACAGGTACCAAGGCAGAGCCTTGGCACGAGAGTAGGTTACTGATAAAAAGGTGCTCACCTTATCCTCTATTTATAGACAAACAAACTGGCATCTACGTGAAAAAATTCTGCAAGTGTTTCTGCTTCTGTCTTGCTCATGCTGCGAGTACCATTGATAATTTCCCGTACAATCTCCAAGGAACCAATTACATCGGCTAATGCTTCAGGAGTAGTATCCCGTGCGTCCATCAGATGCATTAGCATCGAATTTGGTTTACCTTGGGGAATTGGATAATTGGTTTCTTCAAATTTCTCAATTAATGTCACCAATAGTTCCAAAAGCATCTTTTCTTCTGGTGTACGATTGGGGCGATGTTCTAAGTTTTGGGCTAATTTAATAGCTTGTTCGTTTTCTTCTTCGGTAGTAATTGTTTTTGGTTGATATTTGGCTAGCAATTTACCGTAGGATTGAGGATTAAAAGTACGGGTCATTTTTCCATTTATCCCTATCATACTCGGCATGGGTTAGAACATATTTAATATAGATTCTTTGTGCTTCGTAAACAATATCAATAATTAGACGGTAGTTGTTTCCTTTAATATTAAACACAGTAAAGTTACCAACAGCTTCTGCTTTTGGGTAAGTTGTCTGAACTTCAACCAGGTTTTTCCATTCGGCTTTAGTCGCAACCCTATACCAATCATAAAGTGCGTCACAGGAATTGGCGTGTACTTCACAAAACCCCCGCAAAATCCTGCGGCTAATAACATGCATTAAATTACTCGTTGAGGGGAAGTGGTTTGTCAAGTTTGTAGGGGCGTATTGCGTGCGCCCTTGAACTCGGTGCTTCGTTTCCATCCCCGTTGAGGGGAAGTTGTTTGTCAAGAAAGGCAATCATCAATTATTCCGCTGCGATAGCGTTTCCGTCCCCATTGAGGGGAATTGGTTGGTCAAGCTCAGCAATCTATGGAGTCACAAAAGATGGGAAAGTGTTTCCGTCCCCGTTGAGGGGAATTGGTTTGTCAAGGAAAACCAAAATCAATTCGGAGGTGAATCCTATACGTTTCCATCCCCGTTAAGGGGAATTGGTTTGTCAAGTTCTAAAAGGGTGTCTATACTCTCAAGGAATAAAGAGGTTTCCATCCCCGTTGAGGGGAATTGGTTTGTAAAGTCACTATTTGATGCTAATCCTACGGATATTGACTGTTTCCATCCCCGTTGAGGGGAATTGGTTTGTAAAGTAGCCCTGAAGAAAGTGGAATAAAGGGGTCTATAAGGGTTTCCATCCCCGTTGAGGGGAATTGGTTTGTAAAGTGGAGCAAACCACAGTCACAATCCGTCGCGATGCAACGTTTCCATCCCCGTTGAGGGGAATTGGTTTGTAAAGTGGCAATCCTGAACAGCAAAGGTCAGTTGATCAAAGGTTTCCATCCCCGTTGAGGGGAATTGGTTTGTAAAGCATTGGTTGTGCAAGCGATTCAAGTACCCGCAGTTTCCATACCCGTTGAGGGGAATTGGTTTGTAAAGTCTCCGTGACTCAGCGTGACAAGACTAACCAGCGTTTCCATCCCCGTTGAGGGGAATTGGTTTGTAAAGAAAAGGTATGGTTTAGAGGTCGACGGTTTCGGAGAAAGTTTCCATCCCCGTTGAGGGGAATTGGTTTGTAAAGCTTGCGTGTCACAGCGCAAGGGGAGAGCGATGTTTCCATCCCTGTTGAGGGGAATTGGTTTGTAAAGTGGCAGGAGGATCCCGTATGGCCCCCGCTGAGAAAGTTTCCATCCCCGTTGAGGGGAATTGGTTTGTAAAGTTTATTTTGGCAAGATCCGACATGGTTGTTTATACTGGTTTCCATCCCCGTTGAGGGGAATTGGTTTGTAAAGGGTTGTATAGACAACCTTCTCACCTACTCCCAAGTTTCCATCCCCGTTGAGGGGAATTGGTTTGTAAAGTAAAATAGCCTATGAAGATAGAGGCCACAAATGGGAAGTTTCCATCCCCGTTGAGGGGAATTGGTTTGTAAAGTTTTTCCTCTGCTTTTGTCTACTTGACTATTACGAAAGTTTCCATCCCCGTTGAGGGGAATTGGTTTGTAAAGCAACAAGTGTATTTATCCACCGGGAGTATGTTTTGGGTTTCCATCCCCGTTGAGGGGAATTGGTTTGTAAAGGACCCTTTTCCGGTTACTCTTCCGTAATCATTGCCAATTGTTTCCATCCCCGTTGAGGGGAATTGGTTTGTAAAGAGTTCACTTACAGAACCCTTACCCAGAGAGGATTTGAGATACCCCAATCGACACCAGTCAAAAAATCGGCAAAAATTGACCAAAAAATAGTCGATTTTGCAACCTGGAAACCTTGCCACGTAAGGCATCGACACCAGTCAACGGAATTATGCGGTTTTCAAGGTTCGGGGGAGTGGTGTCGATCGCTCGATACACTTTTCATGTATAAACTTACCAAATACTTACCCCACAATCAATCCAGCCAATATAATTCTTAACAAAATGCCAGAAATGCTGTAATTTGAAAATAGTTAATCAGCGCAGAATTTGTAGGGGCGCATTGCGTGCTAACTTGAAGAATTAGTCACAAAGCATTTTCAGATCCTTGGTTGTGGGATTTGACCGTGGGGGCTAATTTGAAAAAATAATGTGACACATGATTTAACGGTAGGGGCGGGGTTACCCTGCCCCTACATTGGATATATTGCCAACATTTTTTGATTTGGTATAACCTTTATTTTTCTTTGAAAGTTTGCACCTAACCTGCACCGAAGCCATTGCACGTTTAATGGGTGTGAGCGAAGCGGGGCGCAGTCCGGCAAACAGATCCCCGACTTCTGAATCAATATCTGCACATTGCAGCAATACCTAGTGTTCCACCACATTAGTTCTGCGGGGTAAAACAATTGTAGTGGGAGCGTCTCGCTCCCTACTGTAATAAGGAAGCGGGCAAGATGCCCGCACTACAATCAACTGTCAAAATTAATGTGGTGAAGTACTAGGATAGAAGTCGAGGAACTAAACGTCGCGACTCGTCAAAACTAATGAAATGCAATACTAGCCTTGAGAACGGACATCATATCACCTTATTGATCTGCCAAATTTTAATTGTTTTGTCGGCACTACAACTAGCGATATATTCACCATCTGGACTAATGGCAACTTGATTAACAGTCCCGGAATGTCCGGTGAGGGTTTGTAACACTTCTCCTGTTTCCCATCGCCAAATCTTAATGGTGTTATCAGTACTACCACTAATGAGAATGTCTCCATTGGGACTAACGGCAACTGATTTCACTGCATCTGTGTGCCCAGTTAGTGTATGTAAAATTTTTCCAGTTGCTAATTTCCAAATTTTGATGGTTTTATCTGCACTACCACTGAAAAGTATATCTCCAACCCCCGTAGAACCGATCGCAACAGAGTTGACTGCACCAGAATGCCCAGTCAGGGTACGTAAAAGCTCTCCGGTGTGGGGATTCCACAGTTTAATTTTTTGATCCCCAGTACCACTCACTAGAATTGTACTAATCCCCAAGGCAGATGCAGGACTAACAGGACTAATGGCAATGGTATTAACTACAGATGAATGCCAAAGAGTAGAAATGCGATCGCTTTGCAAATTTCCTCCTGACTTATCCCCTTTTTGCAAGTTCCAAACTTTAATTTTATTACCCCCACTGGCAAGAATTTGTCCTGTTCCTTCTGGGGATAAAATACTAACGGGACTCATGGCAACCACATTAACTGGTTTGTGATGTCCTAGAAGGGTATGAATTAATTTACCAGTTTGTAAGTGCCATACTTTAACATTACTTCTGGGTGTTTCATAAGTACCAACTGCCAGTAAATTGCCATCATTACTCACGGCAATAGATGAAATTTCGCCGGAATTTTTTGTCAGGTTGCAGATAAACTCTCCTGTTTTCAGATTCCATATTTTAATATTTTTGTCTGTACAGCTACTAATTAAAGTTTCCCCATCAGAGCTAATAGCAATAGATATTACTTTCCCTGAATGTCCAGTTAGGGTGTGGCGTAAAGAGGCATATTCTTCTTGGTACTGGCGTTTGAGTAATGCGATCGCATCTAGAATTTCTTCCACATGATTAACAATTTCCTCCTCCTCCACTGCAACAAAATATTCTTTTAACTTTTGCACATATTCCTCATCTTCTAACTTCACAGCCGATCCCATGGCTTGCAAGGGCTGACTCCATTGCTGTGGTGGTACTTGACGCAGTTGTAACCAGGTATTGATGGAGTAATCAACCTGTTCTTGGGCCAAAGAGCGATCGCTTAGGTGAGATAAACTCTGTGCTAGTTGCAATGCTAACTCCGGAATCCAGCTCAGTTTCTCCCCTTCTAGGGCTTGGTAGAGTTGCTTGTACCCGGTGACAATCGTTTTTAGGGATGGCAAATCAAGGTCACTTTCGAGCAAATTTGGTAATAAATCCGGCAGCAGGGGAGACACATCATAATAAACCAGGTAGTAAGCGTCTGCTATCCAACTAGCCACCAAGCAATGACAGGTAATTAATACTTGGCACAGTTGCTCAAAATCCTGGCGATTGACTTGGTATTGTAAGGATAATTTACTAATATCTATTCCTTTATTTTGCCATTTTTCTAGCTTTTCTAAAATTGACAAATTAACCACATTATCTCCACCCAGGTGGTTAATTTCTTCTATTGTTTCCCCCAGGGAGATTAATTCATCTCTGATTTTTTTCCATTCTAATGCCCGCTTCTTTGCCGACTGATAGATAATTTTTTTGTAAGGTAATCGAGAGATAGTTTTATAGTAGTAATTATCTTGCCCTAATCCCCAATAAGCAATCCGAAAATTCAGATAATCTCCATCAAGTTCTGATTCTAAAATTAAAATCGGCTCTGTTCTCAACATGGCAAATAGAGCCTTAATACTTGATTCACTATGAAATCGTTTGCTATTCCACGCCCCTGCTAAAAATTCTGTCCCCCTCACCGGATTTTGTAGGGAATAATGCTGACCGATAAAAGTTCGCAAACCTTCAGCTAACATTAGCTCAATATCTAAATATTCTTCTTGCTGATGAGCAAATGTATCGAACTCTACTTGAGGCGGTGCCAGGAAAATCTTTAAAGGTTTGCGACCATTATTGGTGTCAGTGGCTAAAATTTGTGAAGGATATAAACGCAAAGGCCAACCTTCAAATAACTTTTGCAACTCCGGTAAATGCAATGCTGTTGTTTGCTCTTGAGTTGCTATTTTTAATTGCATTTGGCGGTAGTAAACCGCTAATTGTTGTTGCTCTGTTTTTCCTTCCTCAAATCCTTCAATATATTGAATTTGTCTTTGGGAATTATTTACAGATTGGAGCAGTGTTTGAGCCTGTGCAGTTTTTTCCTGGCTAGTTATATCTACGGATGCTTCATTATTCTTTTGTACTAGACTTGCAATTACTGGTGCAAATTCGATGATTAGTTGAATTAGTAACCTTAATCCTTGCTCCATAAGGAGATTCCTGTTTAATTTAAGTGAGTATGTTTGTTTTTTATCCAGATAAAGGTTTTGTTTTTTTGACAGTGTTGCCTATACCATAATTGAAACAGTTGGTTACTTATATAACCATTTTACCAAAACCACAGTCCCTTTTTGCACTACCAAGTTTTGTAACGAGACTAAATCAGAAATAAAAGTTAATATTTGAGTGATTGATCCCACTGAAAACATCAAATAAATTAGACAATACCTGTGAGTATAATCAGCAATAAAATTAATTGATTTGTAATATTTTTACTACTGGAATAGTGATAATATTGAATTGTAAAATAAGTGGGGGCAACAGTGATATGGCACCTAAACTTATACCTGACATTGAAAATATTGTTGAAGACCTTGGGGTTCCAGGGATTGCAGCAGTAGTTCTTCTACCAGTATTTATTCCCGTGGTAGCAGGTGTTGGTAAGCCAATAGCTAAGGCAGCAATTAAAGGCGGAATCGTCCTCTATGAAAAGGGTAAGGGAGCGATCGCAGAAATAGGCGAATCCCTAGAGGATCTGATGGCTGAAGCAAAGGCTGAGCTTGCAGAAGAGCAGATGCAGCAAGCACTTGAAGCTGCTCCACCTGAACCCGAAGCTGGTTAGTGCTGCTTGTGCAGAAGTCCAAAATTCTTTGCTTATATCGTTTTCCAGTAGTTGTATAAGATGTAATTATTTCTGTCATGCTGTACAGATCAGCTGTCAAAGGGGGAGAGAATTGTATTAGTTTATTTGTCCAATTCTGGATTACACGGGTGTACTCCGGATAGGACTTGTCTTTAGGGATGGGTATAATGCTCATCCCTTTTTGAAAATAAACAATTGTAGATTTTTTGAGATGCTGCAACCTTCTCGAGAAGCATTGCCCCAACCAATGAATATAAAAATCCTCAGCAGTACTCCCGGTAGAATTAGATTGCGAGTCTCATCCGAGCAACGCGAACCAGAGGTGTTTGCAGAGATAGCCAATACATTGCAAGTGTTTTTCCCCCAGAGCCATACCATACGAACCAATATTCATACGGGGAGCATCACAGTTTACTATAGGGGTGAACTCGGCGATTTTGATGAAATTATCGAGACTTTGGAGGATTTCGGCATCACGGTGGGCGATGTGCCATCCAAAACATCCCAAGGAGCAACAGCCATTGCTAATACGTTTGCTTATCTGAATCAGCGAGTTGAGCAGACAACAAGAGGTTTGGTAGATTTGCGGTTATTGTTTCCACTTATACTTGCCTTGTTCGCCCTGCGACGGTGGTTTGTCAATGGTTCTGCCTTGAAAACATCTCCGTGGTATGTATTCGCTTGGTATGCCTTCGATAGCTTCCTGAAACTGAACAACACAAAAGAGCCACCACAGCAAACCTCAAATGGAAAGCACCCGCCAACGGGGTAAATAATAAGTAATAAGTAATAAGTAATAAGTAGGGTCTGCTGAATAACTTGAAAACTCTTATCTTGTCAGCATCTCAGGTTGTTTTTGCAGAAAAAAGTACAAGATAATATCGATGGGGTAATAATTCTCAATTCTTCATTCTAAATTCTAAATTTCCCTTGACTTCCGCGCAGCGGCACTAAGTTGTTTCTGGCGAAGAATCGGAATCAATTCCTAGTTCTTCTTTGCTGCGATCCAACTGTGTCCAAAGTGCCTTGATTTGCCTGTAAGCTTGTTCTGGAGAAATTTTTCCCACTGTTTCTAAGTCAGTAATATAACCAACCTTTTGGGCAAATTCCTGGAGATTGGCATTAAATGCCAGGTACTCCGGTGTAAAGTGACCGTAGTAGCGATAGCGAGGATATAAAAACTTGTCTTTATCTGCTTGATTAAACTCTGCCACCATTCCACACCAATTGCTATACAACAAGAAATCAGTATTTAGGATCATTTAGTTGCCATAACATATCGACCTATTTGTTATATTATTGATTCTACTTGTGCAGTTATATCCTGCCATTGTTCCACATTTTAATCACAACTTCTATGATTAAGTAGTATTTATATTTTTCTTAACTCATTATTAACCTATTCTTAATCTTAAACCCTGAAAAAGTTGGAATTGTAGTTATATAAAGCCTAATCAGAATTAAAATCTAGTATATCAAACTTAGGGTCTACCAATCTATCTGCAACTTATCCTTTTATTTATTTATTTATTTATTTATTTTTTAAGTTTTATATATATTTATCGAAAAAATGTAGACAAAGCTAGTTTGTTTGAAATTATATAAATAGAAATTTCTAATATTTCAGATGAGTAAATTCAGGGTTCATTGTCATGACATTACAAAGAATTCTCACAGAAATTCAGATAGATGTTTTAGAGAAGATAGGTAAAGCTTGGTGGCTAGAAATCACGACTCAAATACCTAGTTGTACTTACTACTTTGGACCTTTTGCTAGCACTGAAGCAGCTCAATTTGCTCAATCGGGATACATTGAAGACTTAAAACAAGAAGGTGCTCAAGGGATTGCAATTAAGATCGAGCGTTGCCAACCCCAGAGACTAACAATTTGTGAGGATTTGTAACAATGAATCATGAAATCAATCACACTTAAATCAATAATTGTACGCAAACAAATGTAGTAGTTCATTTCATTAGTTCTGATAGGTAAACAATTGTAGTGGGAGCGTCTCGCTCCCTGCTGTAAGGAAGCGGACTTTCCGGACCGCACTACAGCTGCCCTTCAAAATTAATGAAAAGAACCAGTAGTTATGTTTAGTGGTGTTTTGTTATGAGTATTTGATTAGTAGCAAAACAAAAATGACAGATATAGCACTACGCATTTAGGGCACGGACATTTCTAAATCCTGAAATACTTTAACAACATACTGTTAAGAGTTCCCTATTCCCTGTTCCCTAGCGCGTAGCCCTACAACTAATAGAACTTACGCAAAATTGCGATCGCACGCAATGACAAATTCTGTTTGCGTAAGTCCTGATTAATTAATTTTGCAATGGATGGAGGCTGTTATGATAGCCGACTTTTCAAACTATTCCCATCCTCGTACAACTCATACCAACGTGATTTTACACGCTCAGGTAGAGGCTATATACTATGGGGATTTCCTGGCTTTACGTAATATTAATATGCCCATTTATAGCAACCAGGTTACTGCCTTTATCGGTCCTTCTGGTTGTGGTAAAAGTACCCTGCTCAGGTGTTTTAATCGCCTGAATGATATGATCCCAGGGACTCACTTGGAAGGTCAAATCCTCTTTCATGGTTGTAATATTTATCATCCAAAAGAAGATGGTGTCATCTTACGCCGCCGTATTGGTATGGTTTTCCAAAAGCCAAATCCGTTTCCCAAGACTATCTACAATAATATTGCCTATGGACCTCGGGTTCAGGGCTACGGTGGTAATTTGGACGATTTAGTTGAATGGGCACTACGACAGGCAAATGTTTGGGACGAGATCAAAGATAGACTTAACGACAATGCTCTTGATCTCTCAGGTGGCCAACAGCAACGGTTGTGTATTGCTCGCGCACTAGCTGCACAACCGGAGGTGATTCTCATGGATGAACCCTGTTCTGCCCTCGATCCCATATCAACTAGGCAAATCGAGGAATTGATATGCGAACTCAAACAACAGCGTACTATTGTCATAGTCACCCACAATATGCAACAAGCTTCACGGGTATCTGATATGACTGCATTCTTTAACCTGGAAATGCAAGAAGGAAGTCGGACTGGTGAACTGGTAGAATACGATCGCACTAATGTTATTTTTCAGCAAGCCAAGCTGGAAGTGACCCGGAAATATGTCAAGGGCTTTTTTGGCTAAAGGCTGGAAAAGAGTTCGGAGTTCGGAGTTCGGAGTGGAGAAAAATTATTTATGGCTAGCACCTAAACCAAAAAACGCCCCCTGTTACCAGGAGGCGTTTTTGATCATTGTCGAGCAGGGATAAATCCCAACCCCTAGATTATTAACCGTTGATTGCAGGAGCACTCATAGCAACAGGAGCAGACTCACCAGCAGCCAA
>JASJCJ010000214.1 GCA_030066045.1 Calothrix sp. MO_167.B12 | reverse complement strand
GAATTAAGTGCAAGGGAATTAGGATTTTATGTTTAAAATTCTTGCATCTGTAATTTTTGATGATATTTTGAATATCAAAAAAGAGGCTGAAACTATTGCCTATTGCCTATTGCCTATTCCCTACCCCCACCAAAAGACTTTTTGCTGCAAGCCCTATGTATACAATTTAGACTCCCCACACCAAAACATTCCCAAAACAAAATCCACTCAACATACAAATGTCAAGTGGACTTATAAAAAGTTGTTAGTGGATCCGAGCAGAGTCGAACTGCTGTCCAGACTGGGTATTGACTTCTCGCTCATTCACAGGTTTAGTCCCTTTTACCCTCGGGACGGGGAACGTTCATTATCCCGAACGCTAGGATGCTCTGGTGAGGTCTTTGCTAATTAGTCAACCAGAGGTAACTAATCAACGCATCCGTTGGGGTTGCTCCGAAGTCCTTAACGGAGTCAGACTAGGGAGGCTCGAACCTAAAAGAGGTGTTTTTGCCTATGCAATAGCTGCAACGGGCTTACGAGCAAAAGCTACGATGTTGTTCGCATTTACTTTTGTTTTGAGTCTTTGATTAGCGAGAGGAGACTCACTCTCGACCTGAATCACAAGGCAGCTTTCGCCAACCTGTCGAAACCGGTACGGACCCATGAGGTTCTTCTATTTATATTATAGTCCTCTGGGGCAAAAATGTGTTACCTTTTTCAACAAGAAGGCTCACATCTGACCCGTTCGCGGAGCGTGCCGAAGGCATAGGGCAGTGTGAGATGAATTGTTGGGCGATGACGAATTGTCCCACCACCAATTTAATCCGTAGGATTAACAGGGCAGGGGTCGATGAGGAATCGCCACTGTTGGGGGTCGGTAGTCGGTCAATCCAATTTTCTACTACTTGCGTGATTGTTTTTCTTTGCATACATGATAATATGTAGATGGTTGATGACCCACCCGACTGTATGGAACACAAAGGCTAACTTCAAAGTAGTAAGACTTGCCGCAGCAACATCAGAGATCGGGGAAAACGTGAGTCCTGCTGGTCAGCCATTGCTGTAAATCCAAGACAAACGTACCGTAGAACACTCTTAACTGCCTATGGAAGATGGGCACCTGCCTGGGTTCTCCCACCGAGGAGATAAAGGTCGCAAGACCAGAGACGCTGTATAAGACCAGATTAAACACGGGTTTAACCAGGCAACGGCGAATGAGACGGGAAGCCTACTGTGTACGCTCCCGCGTCACTGTAGGTACTTCACAAGATGACAAGGGAATATTCAAAGAATTTAGAATTTAGAATGAGCAAATTAAGTGGGAGCAACGGGGATTTTACCCCGACGTAAAACACACTACTTATGGAAGCAGGGGAATTTAACCCCCCAAGGTTGGTAAAACTTTTATTATTAACTGTCATGAGCCAGACTACGGACAGAGTTCGCTGGACAATTCAAGATGTGGCAGCGTTACCAGATAACGAATGGATTCGTTATGAAATTATTGATGGAGAATTGTTTGTGACGCGCTCGCCCCACCATAAACATCAGCAGGTTACAGGTAGAATATTTGCTGTTTTAGATTATTGGTCTTTGTCAAGTGGTTTAGGTGAAGCTTCCATTATGCCAGGACTGATTTTTTCTGACTCAGATAATGTAGCTCCTGATGTAGTGTGGGTGAGTTATGAAAGATTGGCTCAGATTGAAGATGAAGCGGGACATTTTCGCGGCGCACCGGAACTGGTGGTAGAAGTACTGTCTCCGGGAAAAGCTAATGAAGATAGAGACAGAACGGCAAAGCTGAAGTTGTATTCAGTTCAAGGAGTACTGGAGTACTGGATTGTCGATCGCATTGCTCAAAGAATTGAAATTTATCGACGAGAAAATGCTCAATTGAAACTGGTGACAACGTTGTTAGTAGGTGATGTGATTACTTCGCCTTTGCTACCTAATTTTACCTGCGAAGTAGCGCGTCTTTTTGTGTCACGCAGCTAATAAGTAATAAGTAATAAGTAATAAGTAATAAGCTTACTAATCAAGGGTTGTAGCTCTCAAAAATGTCCTAATACCATTTCTTTGTGAGGCTGCGCTAAATTTATGATTCTCCTATCTCCTTCTTTCTTTGTGTACTTTGCGCCTTTGCGGTTAATAAATTCTTGAATTTGGCGCATCTTCATACAGAATTGGTATAACCTAGTCACGTAGTGCTATAAAATTTATTCTTTGTCCATCTCCAAACCAAAATAGCTAATCGCTAGTTCTCCAGTCACCAGCAATTAGCTATTAGTTATAGTTAGCAATTGAGTTTTAGTTAAGTGCCTCTGCTCCACCCACAACCTCAAGAATCTCTTGAGTAATGGCAGCTTGTCGAGCTTTGTTGTAACTTAATGTCAAAGTACCAATCAATTGAGCGGCGTTATCGCTAGCGTTGCTCATGGCTGTCATCCGTGCTGCTAATTCACTAGCTGCGGCTTCTTGCAATGCCCTCAATAACTGGTTACTTAGATATAAAGGTAACAAAGAATCCAGTATTTGTACTGGGTTTTGTTCAAAAATCATATCCCGAGGCAAGGGACGAAATTCTGTGGTTACTTTCTGCCTTTCTACCTGGAAATCACCACCACGGGTTGTCAAGCGGAAGATTTCATCGTCTTGAGCTTCTAAACCTTGGGGGTCAAGAGGTAGAAGGGTTTGCACTACTGGGTTGGAACTAACCAAAGAAATAAATCTGGTATAAATTAACTCAATCCTATCTACACTTTCAGATAGGAATAAAGATAATAGTTCGTCAGCAATTTTGTTGGCTTCGTCAGCAGTGGGAATTTGCTCTAAACCAAAGTAGCTAGCGTCAATGGGGTAATCACGACGTTGGAAGTACTGGAGTGCTTTACGTCCAACAATTACGAACTTATAATCAATCCCTTGAGCTTTGAGTTCTTTAGCGCGAGCCTCGGCACGTTTGATGACGTTGTTATTATAACCACCACACAAACCCCGATCGCCGGAAACAACTAATATGCCCACGGACTTAATTTCCCGTTTTTTTAACAGAGGTAAATCTGCCTCTTCAAAACGCAAACGGGTTTGCAGGCCATACAAGATTTGGGCTAAACGGTCGGCAAAAGGACGGGTGGATGTTACCTGGTCCTGGGCGCGACGCACCCTCGCCGCCGCCACTAGGCGCATGGCTTCGGTAATTTTTTTGGTATTCTTAACTGACTTAATGCGATCGCGTATTGCTTTGAGATTTGCCATAACCTGATTTTAGATTTTAGATTTTAGATTTTAGATTCGGAATTTTGGAGTTAATCCAAAATCATGATTGGAAAGTTGCGTGGCAGGGTCTTTCCCCGCCCTGGCAAACTTTCCCCAAAATCTAAAAAATTGCTACGCTGTTGCCAAGAAGGTTTTCTTGTATTCGTTAATTGCATCTTTCAATGCAGTTTCTTCTGATTCACCCAGTACTTTACTGGTTTGTACTCCTTGGGTATATTCAGGCTTACCAGTCTTCAAGTAATCCCGGAAACCGGCGGCAAAGTCAACAATTTTATCCACAGGTACTTCATCTAAGTAACCATTCAAACCTGCGTAGAGGATGGCTACTTGCTCGTATACAGAAAGTGGAGAGTTTTGGGGCTGTTTCAGCAATTCCCGTAATCTCGCACCCCTTGCTAATTGGTCTTGGGTAGCTTTATCTAAGTCAGAAGCAAACTGAGCAAAAGCCTGCAATTCGTCAAACTGAGCCAATTCCAACTTCAGTTTACCGGCAACTTTTTTCATTGCCTTGGTTTGTGCTGCCGAACCTACCCTAGATACGGAAATACCAGGGTTAATGGCAGGACGAATACCAGCGTTAAATAGGTCGGAAGATAAGAAAATCTGACCGTCGGTAATGGAAATTACGTTGGTAGGAATATAAGCGGATACGTCACCGGCTTGGGTTTCAATGATGGGCAGGGCTGTCATACTACCTTTACCCAATTCATCACTCAATTTTGCCGCCCGTTCCAATAAGCGAGAGTGGAGGTAGAATACATCTCCAGGATACGCCTCACGACCGGGTGGACGACGTAGTAGCAAGGACATTTGCCGGTAAGCGGCAGCTTGCTTGGAAAGATCATCATAAATTACCAAGGTAGCTTTGCCCTTGTACATAAAGTACTCAGCCATTGCTGCACCAGTATAGGGAGCCAGATATTGTAGTGTGGCGGGGTCACTGGCGTTTGCTGCAACAACGATGGTGTAGTCCATCGCGCCCTTGTCTTGTAATGTTTGGACTACGTTAGCTACGGTAGAAGCCTTTTGTCCAATCGCTACATAAACACAAACTACATCTTCCTCTTTTTGGTTGATGATGGTGTCAATTGCGATCGCAGTTTTTCCGGTTTGACGGTCTCCAATAATTAATTCTCGCTGTCCTCTACCCACGGGAATCATGGCATCAATAGCGGTAATCCCGGTTTGCATGGGTTCGTGGACGGAGCGACGGGCAATAATCCCAGGAGCCATAGACTCAAGCAATCGAGTTTCTGTAGTATTCATATCGCCCTTACCGTCAATGGGACGACCTAATGCATCTACAACCCGTCCAATTGCAGCTTCTCCCACGGGTACTTGAGCAATCTTACCACTGGCGGTTACGGAGCTACCTTCTTGAATTTGGCGACCATCACCCATCAGTACCGCACCCACGTTATCTTCTTCTAAGTTCAGGGCAATACCAACAGTGCCATCTTCAAACTCCAATAGTTCCGCGGCCATAGCCTTATCTAGACCATAAATCCGGGCGATACCGTCACCTACTTGGAGTACGGTCCCAACATTAGCAACTTTGACTTCTTGGTCATATTGCTCGATTTGTTGTTGAATAATGCTGCTAATTTCGTCAGGTCTAATTGAAATACTCATGAGTCTATTTTTGTTTTTTTTGAGACAGAAGCAGTTATAAACTGGGGAGTGAGGAGCAATAAGTTAAGAGTGATGAGTTAAAATTCCTAACTCCGCGCCTCCTAACTCCTAACTCCTAATTCCTAACTCTAGGAATTTAAGCGCAAAGACAGGCGGCGCAACTGACCCCGTAAACTGGCATCAATGACTTGAGAACCAACTTTGATAATTACACCACCAATAATGTCACTATCAATTTTGGCGTCTAACTCTACTTGACGAGCACCAGTCATGGCGATCACCTTTTCTTTAATGGTCTGCTGTTGCGACTCGCTTAAGGGTACAGCAGAAATCACCTCTGCTAATACAGTTTGAGTCAACTGACGCAATAGTGCTAAATACTGTTGACACACATCTGCCAAAAAAGAAATCCGCCGTCTATCGACTAGCAGCATTAAAAAGTTACGTAGATAAGGATTTGCTCCTTCTCCCAAAACTCTACCTAGTACCGCCTTTTTGTCATCCGCTTCGACAAAGGGGTTATCAATAAAGTTACGCAACTGGTCGCTTTCTTGGAGCAAATTCAACAAACCACGCACATCTTCACCAATCTGCTCTGTGACATTGTTGGATTCTGCTACGGACATCAAAGCCTGGGCATAGGGTTGGGCTACTTCAGCCAATGCTACATTACTTGTCATCCCTAGCCTCCCAGTAGCGCGATGCTATTATCTATTAGTTTCTGTTGGGTGTCCTCTGCAACTCCTGTTTGCAACTCAGACTCCACTTTCTCTAGGGACATTGCCACTACTTGCTGCCGCAACTGAGCGATCGCTCTGTCTCTTTCTGTATTCAAATCCCTCGCGGCTGTTTCTTTCAACCGCTCCACATCTGCTGTGGCTTGTGCCAGAATTGCTGACCGACTGGCCTTAGCGTTCTCTTCCGCCGTTTTGATAATTCTCTGTGCCTCGGCTTGCGCCTGGGTCAATTTCTCCTGAACTTCAGACAATGCGATCGCCGCTTCTTTTGCCTTCGTTTCAGCTTCCACAATGGTCTTTTCAATATTTGAGCGTCGCTCGCTTAACGTATTCGTTAATACCTTCCGCCCAAAATAAAATAATATGCCAACCAGAAGGCCTAAATTAATAATATTGGTTTCTAGAATATCGAAATTCAGACCGAAACCACCTTCTGATTCTGTGGCAAGTAATAAGACGGTTCCCATAATACTCATCTACAACTGCGCTGCTCCCTTGCTAATAATGTGGTTTTCCCCAAGGGAAAAAGTGTCATTTGACACTTAAGTGGCGCGCGCGAGCGGACTTACGCCCTGCTGCGCGTATTTTTTTGGAACCTCCAGTTACTAACTATCTAGTAATTACTCTATCTAGCTAAACTTGGTCCCAAAAGTTTGTCTAGTATCTGCCGACTCAAGGCATCTACCTGTTGTTCTAAAGAACTTAAAGCTTGCTGCTTTTGTTCTTCTATTTCTCGAGCAGCTTGTTCTCTCTGTGCCTGAGCTTCTTGCTGTGCCTCGGCAATTCTTTGAGCAGTAATGTTTTTCGCTTCATCCTGAGCCGCAGCCACAATTGCTTGAGATTGACGACGAGCATCTGCTAACTGCTGCTCGTACTCTTCGGTTAATCTCTCGGCTTGAGCCAAACGTTCAGTAGCACCAAGCTGATTGTCGCGGACATAATTATCCCGGTCATCTAGTGCCTTTGTCAGTGGCTTATAAAAAATGGCATTCAACAAAGCTGCCAATAATAAGAACTGCAATGCCATCAAGGGCAAAGTAGCATTGAAATCAAACATTTGTCTCCTTTTTGGATGGCAAGCAACATCATCCAATTTGCGATAATTTTCTCTGCCCTATCATCCCCAAGGATGAGAACCAAATTCACAAAACCTACCTTGTCAATATTAGAGACGTTGTATCCAACGTCTCTAAACTAAGGCATCGCTTTAGAGCTTAAGAAAAGGGGTTAGCAAATAACAATACTAAAGCAATAACCAGACCGTAGATGGTTAGGGATTCCATGAACGCCAAGGTTAACAGCAAAGTACCGCGAATTTTTCCTTCTGCTTCTGGCTGACGGGCAATACCTTCTACTGCTTGACCTGCAGCATTACCTTGACCAATACCAGGTCCAATTGCAGCTAAACCGATTGCTAGAGCAGCGGCGAGAACTGAAGCAGCAGAAACTAATGGATCCATTTTATTTTCCTTACCTTGAGTACAAAATCAACTATTTGGATTTTCAGATTTGAGGTTTTCAATCCCAAATCTAAAGTTACATCAACTGAGGCACTTTTTTATGTCACTCATGTTCTTCTTCACCATGCCCCTCCATCGCCTCATGAATATAAGCCGCAGCTAAGGTGGCAAATACTAAGGCTTGAATGGCACTGGTAAATAAACCTAAAGCCATCACTGGCAAAGGTACAAACAGAGGAACTAAAAGCACCAATACCGCTACAACTAATTCGTCCGCCAGAATGTTACCGAAGAGACGGAAGCTGAGGGAAAGGGGCTTGGTGAAATCTTCTAGAATTGCGATTGGCAATAGTATGGGGGTTGGTTCTATGTACTTTTTAAAGTAACCCAAACCTCGCTTACTAAAGCCCGCATAAAAATAAGCCAAAGAGGTCAGTAACGCCAGTGCTACTGTCGTATTGATGTCATTTGTTGGAGCAGCCAACTCACCCGCAGGTAGTTTGATTAATCTCCAAGGTATTAGAGCACCAGACCAATTGGATACGAAGATAAACAAGAATAATGTGCCAATAAAAGGCACCCAAGGACGGTATTCTTTCTCTCCAATCTGATTTTTCGTCAAATCCCGAATAAATTCTAGGGCGTACTCCATCAAGTTCTGTATGCCACTGGGAACTCTCTGGATATTACGGGTGGCTGCTAATGAAGCCACCACCAAAATGGCAATTACAAACCAGGAGGTGAGAAAAACCTGCCCATGTATTTTGAGGTTGCCCAATTGCCAATAGAAGTGTTCGCCTACTTCTAAGTTGGCAAGGGTAAAGGAGTTTAAGGCATTTAAGAAACTAAGCATTTCCATGCGGCAGTTTCCTCATACAAGGAGGATTGGAGGATTTTCTTTGTGAATCTGAATCCATCAAGAATCAGACATAAAAACCGTTTGCAGCGTGTAGACTATGAGCGTCGCTTTATAAGTTAAAAATCCCAAAAATATGGGTAAAACTTCTAGCTGATGCCATTGGGTCGCAAACACAATTAACCCAATGAACAGAGCAAAACGGGTTTTGCTCAACCGCTTTTTCTCCTGACCCAGCCGCTCAACATCTTTTGCCAGCATTTTTAGATAAAATACGCCCACACAAGCCCCAATTAAATAATTTAAGGCCACGTTAAGGGAGTAAAAAATCCAAACAGAGATAAAGATAATCCCTGTAATTACAAGGGTCACTATCAACAACTGCTGGGAGAGTTGATAAAACTCTTGCATGGAACTGTCTGGTTCTGGGTCCTCAAAACCAGGCTGAGCATTTTGTCTTGTTGTCGGCGTGGGAACTCTCGATTCGTCTGACAAGCTCACGGGACTTGAAACCAGCGCAACTAGTTGTGTTGACTGCACATTCAGTCAGTTGAATCATATCATGATTGGGTAACATTACTTTAGAAAAAAACAATTAACTTCTTGTTACCTCATGTGCAGCAGATTGAAAGGGAGCTTCTGGCAGATGCTGGGGAAGAAGCTTTTCAGGTAAGGATTTTACGAGGATAGCACCAATAATCAAATAAGTATATTCACGGACAACAAGGAGGAAACGATGTGTTGAGCCGTGTACTAGGTGACTGGGTTTGTAGAGACAAAAGACAATATAAGGTCTCTTACAGAAACATTCTACCCCTTAGTTTATCCCCTTGTCATGGAATTGATTCATATTTCCCCATATTTATTTGTTGTCGTAGAGTTAGGATGAACCCACCCGAAGGCTGAAACCGGGCTGCTAGGTTGATACTCCTACCAGGAGGAACCCGAACCTAGGCAAGGGCAATTAGTGGAATAATAAATGGGGAAATTATGAACCGTTTTATAGAAAATGATTTAGCGCGATATATCGAAGCGTTGCTGTGTAGAGGTGGAATCGGTAATTAAACATAAAGTCAAGAAAATAAGGGGATGAAGCCAGAAACCAGAAATATATTGCTTAAAGCTTACGCACAATTGCAAGAAATCATTGATGAATTATACGAAGCTCATGACAGAGCCATAGAAAATAATGATTTTGATGATGCTAGCTTACTAGCTAGTAGAGCAGATAAACTTTATCAAGAGGCAGAAAATTTGGAAATTGTGATTACAGAACAGGAGGACAGATGAAAACAATTGAAGAATTAAGGATGCGGATTAAAGAACTCAGTAAACAAGCTGTTGAACTCAGGCGAAAAGGTTCCGAAGTATACGAAACTAACCAAGAGCAAGCGAAACTCTTGAGGCAACAGGCAAGAGAGGCGATGAAACGCTGTCAAGTATTAATACAGGAGTTAAAGCGATCGCACTAATTAATATGGTACAGATAAAGATTGCGATCAGCGCAGCTTAATGCCCTTGGCGTATCGCAATTTACAATTTGCAATATTAGTGTTCTCTGGTTTGAGTATGCCAGCAAAAGATAGATACCATGATGCAGTAAAAAATGCCTTAATTAAGGATGGTTGGGAAATTACAGCCGATCCTTACTTGATAAAATATGAAGATGCGGAACTTTATGCCGATTTAGCAGCAGAAAAACCCATTGCCGCAGAAAGACAAGGTAGAAAAATTGTTGTGGAAATTAAAAGCTTTATTGGGCGTTCTTTAATGTATGATTTCCACAATGCTTTGGGGCAATACATAGTTTACCGCAATCTTATCCAATTAACAGAACCAGAATATACACTGTATTTAGGCATTGACGATCTAGTTTATGGGGAATTTTTCCAAAGGAAATCTATACAAGCAGTTATTGCCCAAAACAATCTTTTATTGCTAGTCGTGGATACAAAAACCGAGGAAATTCGGCTATGGATAAGCTAGAAGGCGAAAAACTAGAAAAATACCGTATGGTAATTAAAAAGATATTGACTGAATATTATGAAATGACTGTTGCTCAAACACCCACATCCGCAGAAATTGAAGCAAGCGATCGCATTGCGTTTGATGAGGAACACGATCATTATCTTTGGTTTCGCTTTGGTTGGCAAGAAAAGCAGCGAATCCAGCACATTATTATGTATCTATGTATCAAAAATGGCAAAATTTGGGTGGAAGAAGACGCAACTAATTTGTGTGTTGTCGATGATTTGTTAGCTGCTGGGATTCCTCAAACTGAGATTGTTTTAGGCTTTCACCATCCCCGTAAGAGAAATTTAACAGAATTTGCGATCGCATAATATTATATCTAGTTTAGTGCTTCGCTATTAGCACATAGCACTGTAATATCATCAGAAACCCTTCTCTTCCCAACTGGGGTGAGTGTAAATCTCTCCATCGGGCAAGGTAAAATGACATTGGGCGCAAGCATTGCGCCCCTACATACCTATCAATATTTTAGTGAATTGGTATCATCACCATCCTATAAGAAGGCAGACTCCTACTAGGTATAATCAAAGATCACCCAGATTTTGACCCTTCCCTCCATCACTCCTTCCCTCCTTCACTCCCGTATCTTCTGGGTTGACGGTGCTATCACCTCAAAGCCAATCTGGAATGAATTTTAGAGAGCAGGGGTAATGGAGGCAGAGCAATTACTCAAGTTATATCAGGGGAAGAAAAGGGATTTTAGTTGGGTTGATTTGCGAGGGGCTATTCTCAACCAAGCACAGTTATGTCAAGCCAATTTTTATCAAGCCAAGTTAATGGGGGCACAACTTGAAGGTGCAAATCTCAGTCATGCCAATCTCAGAAATGCTAATCTAACTGATGCGGTTTTGACAGCAGCCTGTTTACAAGGCACTCAGTTAATTAAAGCCAATCTCAGTGGAGCTAAATTAAATGGAGTTGATTTATCCCAAGCTGATTTAATGGGCGCTCAATTGGTAAATGCGGATTTGAGTAATGCCAATTTCAGTGACGCGAAATTGTATCGCACTAATTTATCTGGTGCTGTATTGTTGGGAGCGAGCATTGCAACTGAGGATTTGGCAGAGGCTGATTTGACTGGGGCAATTATGCCAGATGGTAGTACTTATGAAGAATGGCGGTTGTTGTACCAAAATCAGGTAGCTACAGAAGTTGATGCTGAGAAGGAAATACCTGAAGAGTTACCAGCTAATTTAACCTTTGATTCAGAAGTACCAGAAGATTCTAACTTACCTGTTATTCCCAAAAAGCCATTAACAGAAGAGGAGATATGGAAATACTTGCCATTCCCTTCCTTGGCTCTACTTTTACTTAGCTATATTTTGTTTGGTCAAATATTGGAGACTTTGCAAGCAGGTATTGTCTATTGGTTATTGGCTTGGGTTGGTTCTGTGGGTTGGGTAGCGGGAGAGTCTTTGACTTGGTTTGTACCAGTTTCTGCTGCTGTAGCAATTTTTATGGCTTTGATGGGTGCTTTGTCTGGAATGGGTGGTTTTTTCTTAATGCTGATGATAATCGCGCCAACTTTCGCAGTATTTAGCGATTTATGGTTTGTGGGCTTTGGATTTGGTAAAAGTGTGAGAGATTCTCTGTGGGTGGGAGGATTAATTGTTAGTTTTGTTTTGTTTTATATTTTTCTCTTGTTTGGTGGTTCTGTTAGTTTAGGTTTCACCTTTTTGTTGGGGATAGTGGGTAGTGGTTTCGGATCGCTTTCTTGGATGCAAATGGAGGACAAAGGTTTTAGTAAAAACCAAACATTCACAATTTTTGGCGGAGTAACTGCGTTCGGTTTACTTTCTGGTTGGTGCTTTGGGAAATTTTTGTAGGCATAACCCGCTCACTGCCACGATTCGGAAGATGGATATTCAAACTTCTACATGTTTGGAGTAGGGTTATTAATTTGTTGTTCGGGTCATGAATTTGGCAGTAAAAGCGATTTTAGTTGCTCCACCATCCGAGTTTCCCAGTCCGTGTATTCTGTAGGATTATCGTGAAACTGTTGCCATGCTTGTTGCATTAGTAACGGTAGGTTGTCGTTGCTATCAGGCTGCTTATGGCAAGGGAGTAACCCAATTTGTTCGCATACAGCAATTACTTGTTGGGCAAGCTTACGTAAAATTTCATCTGGGTAGCAGTATTCATACTCTCCATCAGGTACACCCACCATAATTGATTTAAACTGTTCCCATTGCTGATCAATCTTCTCTACTTGCTCAGATTCTCCAATTTCTTTGAGTGTTAATAGAATTGCTCGCATTCTGGCTTCATCCGCAGGGTGTGTACCTTCATCCCCAAAGCTTGGGCAATAAATTTCTGTTTCAGATTCAAGCACAAGTCTTAAATGAGACCAACCATACGCAGAACCTACAAGGTAAGTCGCAAAAATATCACATGAAAATTCGATAATGTATTCTTGCAGCCAGGTTTGCTCTAATAACTTAAAGTATTTCGGATAGCTTTTTGATGCGGCTTTATTTTTGAGGTTTTCTCGTTTATTTTTAATATAATGACGTAGAACCTTCGCAAAAGGCTGAATAATTTGATTTTCATAACAATCATAAAATAAATGTCCAAGTTCATGTACAAAATCTGGTATTGCTAATAAAAAATCATCTTCACATAAAGGAACGTTAATTATATTTTCTCTAGGTAGAGCCGAAAAATAGTCTGAACTGTGGGCACTAACTAAAGGAGGATCACCAGGATATTTTACGTTATTACAAAAGAGTTTAGCAAATCGGTAAAAATAGTGATCCTTCTGATTAAAATGATAAAGTAAAGTTAACTTAGATGTTTCTAAAATATTAACATCTTCTGCACAACGTCTATATGAGTTTATTTGGTTTTTCAACAAAAAATTCACACCCAAATCAGGGTCATCAATAAGTTGTTGGATATCATATACCAACTTTTCTAATTCAGCATCTACGTTGTTGAGGTGAAAGTTCAATTCTTCTGGTATATGCTTCAAAGACTGCAAGTCTTTTCTTAGTGAATGGCAGCGTTTAAGCAGCAACCGAATTTGTCCGCAGAAAAACTGTGACGGCATTTCTAATCTACCTTCTTCGTAGCTTCCGATATAGTCTTGTTGTCTCAGCATCAAGTTGTTCGCACAATTCATCGAGACGATTTATAAATTCATCTGTTAATTGTTGACCATCATTTAAAATTTGCTGAACTTCTTCCAGATCATCTTTGTACCAATCAATATTTCCTTTATGTTGTTCTTGTAAACGTTTAATAAAAAATGGTGGTACTTGAGGTAAATATTGTTCACTATCTTCAGGCAAGTTATTCTCATTGAGTTGTGCAACAACTTGACCCAAAATATTAGCAAGTTTTTCTCTTGCATCTGATATTTCTGTTGTTGTAATATTTGCTGCACTTTTTAATTGAAAATGATGTTTTTTCAAGAGAATAATAGACTCATTTAGAGTTTTAAACAAACTAGCAGTATTTTTATATTCTTGAGAAATTATGCCGATTCCACTCACTGCTCCTAACCCCCTTTAGGTTTCCACTTCGTGTTTCTCACTCAACTGTGTACTTATTTCCTCCTCATCAGGTTCATCCTCACTATAAAGGGCTGCCTCATCATCAGAATCGCTGGCAATGGGTTCGAGGAAAGTATCCCCCACTTTAATGGTAGCTGGATAGCGAGCAGGTTTATCAGGAGCCGCCCAAGAACCTAACTGCGCTAACCCAAAAACGTCGCTAAGTACATCTTCAATATCTAAACTGCCGTATGCAATCTTGATATGTAACGGATTAGCTGTGCCGGAAAATTTAAACGGGAACCCAGTGGTACAAATAATGCCTTCCCAGTTGTCAATAATAAAGTAGTCTCCAATACTAGGATTATCAATAGTTTCATCCTGTTCGTAGTAAAGTCTGAGACGCGCCGAACTTGTTTTGTGGATTTCTACAATCCCTACTTGAACATCTCCAGATAAAAATCCTTCTTTTTGCAAGGAATTAATAGCCTTAACAAATCCTTTATGTTCTTCGGTATAACTACGCCCATCTCTATGGATAACAATCGAACGTGGCTGTAATTTTAAAAAACTAATATCTTTCTGTAAATCTTTTTTGATAATGCTAAATATTTGCTTTTCGGTAAGTTTTTCTCCTTGTACAGATCGATAATGCCGGAAATAGCAACTTTTGCCACCATTATATATATAAGTGAACCCTGCTACATTATTTAGTACATCAATACCAATGTATATATCATAGTGAAGTGGATCTTTGAGTGCGAAGAACCATTGGCGGTTAACTAATAGCATTCCTAATGCTGTGTAGCGTATATAACCAAAATATTTTCCTTTTTTCTTGTCATTTAAATCATATTTATTATTTTGATTACATAAGAAAAATTGTTTCAGCTTGGCAGCATTTATACATTGAAAATGTAAAGTATCAAATAGTTCTCGTTTGATAAAGTTATGAAGGTCTGGATGCGCTTTGTCTGGTAATATTAGCAATGCACATCCTCTATCAATATCGTTTTCTTCAATTGCTCCTTTGATAGCTTCTACCTGCTGACGTAAATTTTTCGCCTTTCTATCGTCATAAACAATCTTTTCAAGATTGTAAGAATGAGACAAAATTTTTTTCATCCCATACTCGAAATGATTTTGGAATTGCTTGGCTATAGAGCGATGCAATGATTTAGGTATAAAAATGTATTGAAGTTGCAGTGGCTCTTTAACCAGCAGTCCTGCTTTTTCATCCAACAGTAGCTTCATTCGTGTTTTGCCATAGTCTAGGATATCTACTCCTATATCCTCGCTATCCCGCTTGACATGAAGAACTTGATCGTTACCGAAAAGTAAATCAGGAATATCAAACTTTTCAATAGTTTTTTTTAAAGGTTGTGCTGTCACTATCAGTTTGGTGTTATTACCAAAAGAAATATCTTGAAAATATTTACCTATGATTTCTTTACTTTTATGCAGCCTTTGTGAAGCTTCTAATATTGAATACTGATGGAGATTATAGACTTTTAAATCATTGGTTTTGTAAGTTTTAAAGCATAAAGCTGCTGCTCCATAACGCTCAACCTCCTTGTATGGATACTGGTAGTTGATAGCAATTGAATTTTGGTCTAGCTGTGTTATTAAATTAGGAATTGGTGAGCCACAGTTTTCTAATGTATAATCATATACATTATATGTTTTTTTATCCTTCTCTGAAACAAATAATTGCTCGATAATAGAGCTATCCGTGCTTCCCATCACTTGTATTCGATACCATTGGGAGCCAAATTTGTAGAGGAAATGTTGAAATTTGTATTTTTTAATTTCTTCACCATTATCGAGGCGTTCAAAAAGAGATAGCCTATCAACATAACGTATTGTTGAGTCCAAAGAGATATAAATTTTTTTATCTGGTAAATAGTGAAGGCGGTAAACAAAACCTAGTAACGCATCTACTTGGCTATCATCTTCTGAATTTATGGCATCTCGAAAATAAAACGACCCAAAACTATCATTCCAAATTTCTGGAACTTTCATCAATGCAGTACGAATATCATAGCTTAGTAACCTAAGAGGATGTTTGGAAAGTCTAAAAGGTTACTTAAAACCTCTCTGGTAAACCTCTCTCCTAGTAAGAGAGAGTCTTTGAAACCCCCATTCCCTTGTAGAGAATGGGATAGGGGGGTTAGGTTTGGGAGGTTTTAATGTTA